>NZ_JAWRCU010000030.1:0-43480 GCF_033542235.1 Mesorhizobium sp. BAC0120
CTGGATGGAGGCCAACCGCTACATCAACATGGACGACCTGCGCGAGCACAAGAAGCTCGCCCTACGCCAAGCCGCATGACCAGCTCCAACGGCCGCCCCAATTTGCTGAACTTGACGCACAGAACCAGCGCCTGTTGAGGCGCTGCCGGGTTCTGATGAGGAACAGATGACTTCGTGGGATCGCCGGGAATAATAGCGCCAGCGTGCCGACCGCTCTCTCATACCTCTTTCGAGGTAGGCAGCGCTTACCTAAAATGAAGTATTAGGCGGCTACACTTTTTTCTGAAACGATACTTCCTGCAGGGGATGCAGCAAGTGCTGCGGGCGGGCCTGTAAGGCGAGCGGAGGAAGCTTTTATTCCCTCTAGCTCGCCGATCCCGTGCTTTCGAGCACAGCCAAGCCAAGCTAAATGCGATGGTGCATATACAAACGATCGTCACGGCGCTCCAGCACTATTTCGGGTGTTTCAGATCGATATTTTCTCCTTGGTCGGGAAGGAATACCGGCCCGACGACCCTGACCTTGCGATCGCCGGGCGGCGGGATCGGCGCTGCTGAAGGCTTCGGCTCCAGGTCGGGCTCGCTGGCGTCCATGTCGGGCTTGCTCCTGGCGTTGGCGAGCGTCTCGGGATCGGGTTCAGGATCGGCCCGCGCAGCAGGCGCCGGGATGACCGGTTCGGCGGGAGCCTTGCTATTCGCCGAGCCGCCGCCGATGACGGAAAAATTCGGATTCGCCGCCACACTGTTGCAGCCGCAAGCCGCGACGCGCGGCTTCGAGATGTCGCGGTAGACATAGGCGGTCGGCAATGAGGAATAGGGCTCGCCGCTTGCCGCCGAAATCATCGTATCGGTCTCTTCGCTTTGCGTCGGGCGATAATAGAGCTGCACCTCCGCGCCCGGGCAGGTCGCGGCACAGTTCCTCTGATCGCGCTCGAAATCGGCCGCTGACGAGTTGGGCGACACCGGGAAATAATAGCCGTCGCAGGTGCGCACGCACATCGTGCTGAATTGACCTTCCGGCCCGCCCAGAACCGTGGTTTCCCCGTTCGGGTTGAGGATGCGTGTGACGTTCATCGGCGCGCCGAGATCTTTGGAAGAGACGCCTTCGTGGGCATTGCTCCCAAACAACCGGTTGAACAGGTCCGCATCGCTTTCGCGCAGGCGATCCGGCTCCTCACCTGCGGGGTTGCGACCAGCAACCGCCTCGTCACGGCAGCCATTGGCATCGAGCGCGGCGAGGATGCGCGCGCGGCTGCGCTGCGGAGCAGCATCCAATGCGAGCTGCTCGCGTTTGCGCTCCAGCGCGGCGAGATTGGCCTCCATCCGCGCGATCTGTTCGTTCAGCGGTCCGCAGATTTGCGGCGACAGAAGGCCGAAACCGCAGCCGGCGCGCTCTGCGCGGCTTTCCGCCGTCGCAAGCTGCTGGCGCTGTGCATTCACGGCGCGGTCGTATTTCCTAAACATGGTCCCGCTGTCGACCCTGCCGGCAGAGCTAAGCTCGGCTTCGAGCTGCCGGCAAATGCGGGGGACTGCGAAAGACGGGCCGGCAACCGCAAAAGACAGCAGCACCGCACCGATCGCTGCCGCGGATAGCGCCCCGCTTCCGACAAATCGCCTCAATCCATCCGCTCCCGCCGGAGGTTAGTCCACTATGCCAGATTCGCTGCGCCTTCGGAATGAGAGGGCGGTCACGAAGCCGGCACGACCGCCTGCGCCTTGTGGGCGGCCTCGACTACGGCAAGCGCGGTCATGTTGACGATGCCGCGCGAGGTGACCGACGGGGTCAGGATATGCGCCGGCATTTCGGTGCCGAGCAGGATCGGCCCGACGTGCAGCGCGTCCAGCATCTGCTTGGCGATCGTGAGGGCGATGTTCGCCGAATCGAGGTTCGGGAAGACCAGCAGATTCGCTTCCCCCTTGAGGTCGGAATGCGGGTAGACGCGGTTGCGCAGCAGCTCGGAAAGCGCGGAATCGCCGTGCATCTCGCCGTCGCAGATCAGCTCCGGCGCAACACGTTTCAGAGTGTCGGCCGCTGCGCGCATCTTCAGCGCGCTCGCCGAATCGCGCGAGCCGAAATTCGAATGCGAGAGAAGTGCTGCCTTGGGCTCGATGCCGAAGCGCCTGATCTCTTCCGCTGCAAGCATCGTCATCTCGACGATCTCCTCCGCCGAAGGGTCGACGCTGACATAGGTATCGGTGAAGAAGGTGATGCCGCGCTGCCAGATCAACATCGACAGCGCTGAAAGGTCTCGGTCCCTGACGCCCGCGCGCCGGCCGATGATGACATTGACATTGCGAAGGTGCCGCTCGAAGCGGCCCTCGAGGCCGCAGATCATGGCGTCGGCGTCGCCGCGCTTCACGGCGAGCGCGGCGATCACAGTGGTATCCGTGCGCACGACAGTGCGCGCGGACTCCTGGGTAAAACCGCGCCGGCCGCCCAGCTTGATCAGGAGGTCCACATAGTCGCGATAGCGCGGATCGTCCTCCGGGTTGATCAGGTCGAAGTCAGTGCCTGCCCTGATCTTCAGCCCGTAGCGCCGCAGCCTGACATCGATTACCTGCGGACGGCCGATCAGGATTGGCTTGGCGATCCCCTCCTCCAGCACGACCTGCGCGGCGCGCAGCACGCGCTCGTCCTCGCCGTCGGCATAGATCACGCGCTTCGGCATTGTCTTGGCGGCCGAGAAGATCGGCTTCATGACGAGGCCGGAGCGGAAAACGAACCGCGTCAGCCGGTCCATATAAGCTTGCCAATCTTCGATCGGCCGTGACGCCACGCCGCTCTCACAGGCAGCCTTCGCAACGGCCGGCGCGATCCTGAGGATCAGTCGCGGGTCGAAAGGCGAGGGGATCAGGAAGTCGGGCCCGAACATGGGCGTCTCGCCGGGATAGGCCCGCGCCGCTATGTCCGATGGCTCCTCGCGCGCCAGCGCTGCGATCGCCCGGACCGCCGCCATCTTCATCGTCTCGTTGATGGCTCGCGCGCCGCAGTCCAAGGCTCCCCGAAAGATGTAAGGAAAGCACAAGACGTTGTTGACTTGATTGGGAAAATCCGATCGACCCGTGCAGATCATGGCGTCCGGACGCGCCGCGCGGGCCACGTCCGGCATGATCTCCGGGACCGGATTTGCAAGCGCGAGGATCAGCGGCTTTTCCGCCATGTGGGCAAGCAGTTCCGGCTTCAGCACGCCGGCGGCCGAGAGCCCGAGGAAAATATCTGCGCCGCCGATCACGTCGGTCAGTGTGCGGGCATTCGTGTCCTTGAGGTAAGGCTCCTTCCAGCGATCCATCTCCTCGACGCGGCCTTTGTAGGCGACGCCGAAGCGGTCCGTGACCCAGATGTTTTCACGCTTGGCACCGAGCGAAACGAGCAGGTTGAGGCAGGCGAGTGCCGCCGCGCCCGCGCCAGAGGTCACGATCTTTACCTCCTCCAGCTTCTTGCTGGCGAGTTCCAGCCCGTTCAGAACTGCGGCGGCTACGATGATCGCCGTGCCGTGCTGGTCGTCGTGGAAGACCGGAATACGCATATGCGCTTTCAGCTTCTCTTCCACGTCGAAGCATTCAGGCGCCTTGATGTCTTCCAGATTGATGCCGCCGAAGGTCGGCTCCAGCGCCGAGATCGTCTGAACCATCTGGTCGATGTCCGGCGCCTCGATCTCGATGTCGAACACGTCTATGCCGGCAAATTTCTTGAAGAGGACGGCCTTGCCCTCCATCACCGGTTTTGCCGCAAGTGGCCCGATATTGCCGAGGCCGAGCACGGCCGAGCCGTTCGAGATTACGGCTACCAAGTTGGCGCGGCCGGTATAGTCCGCGGCCAGGTCGGGATTGTCCTTGATCTGAAGACAGGGTGCGGCGACACCCGGCGAATAGGCGAGTGCCAGGTCGCGCTGGTTGCCGAGCGGCTTGGTTGCCTGGATCTCAAGCTTTCCGGGAACTGGATATTTGTGGAAGAACAGTGCTTGCTCGTCGAGATCGGAAGGCCCCGGCTTCATGATCTCGGCGCTCATGTCTCTCTCCTTAAATCTGCTTTCGTTTCAAACAATTGAGGCGCGTCTCTCCAGTCGACTATGCAACTGGGTTCCGGTGTGCCCTCAGAACGCGCTGGTATAGAGCCCGCCGTCGACCGGGATGTTCTGGCCGGTGAGATAGCCGGCATGGATGGAACAAAGGAAGGCGCAGACCTGACCGAACTCCTCCGCCGTACCGAGCCTCTTGGCCGGGATTTCGGCGACCAGCCGCGCGCGATGCTCGTCTTTGTCCGCACCCTTGGGCACGCCGCCCCACAGCCGGTCGGTATCGAGTTTGCCAGGGAGCAGATTGTTGATCGTCACGTTACGGCTGGCGACGGTGCGGCCGACGCCGGCAAGAAACGAGGTGAGCCCGGCACGGGCGCCTGACGACACGTCGAGCCCGGGGATCGGCACATAAACCGACAGCGAGGTGATGTTCACGATTCGGCCGAACCCGCGCTCCGCCATGCCGCCTATCACCGCCTTGGTAAGCTCGATCGGCGTGATCATGTTCTGGATCACTCCGTCGAGTATGTTCTGGCGCGTCAATTCGCCGAACTCACGGCGCGGCGGGCCGCCATTGTTGTTGACGAGAATGTCGGGAGAGGGACATGCGGTAAGGAGTTCGGCCTGTATCTTCGGGTCTGAGACATCGCCCGCGACCTCCGTCACCTTCACGCCGAAGCGTTCACGGATTTCGGCCGCGGTGGCGGCAAGCGTCTTTGCGTCGCGGCCGTTGACGACCAGCTCGCAGCCTGCCTCGGCCAGTGCGAGGGCCGAGCCTCTGCCAAGTCCGCGACTCGAAGCGCAGATGATTGCCTTCCTGCCTCTGATGCCGAGATCCATGATGCAAGCCTCCTTGAATGCGAGTTTGGTCTAGCGCAGCGCGCCTGCAGCCTGCAACCGTCACATGCTTGTTGCATGAATCGGCGCATAGCCTGCGCAGCAAACGGGCTTGATTGGCGCATGGCGAAAAACACGACCCGCAGGTTCAGGTCGCTTTTCCTCTCCGACATCCATCTCGGGTCGAAGATAGCGAAGGCGGAATACCTGCTCGACTTTTTGAAGCATCATGACGCGGAGACGATCTACCTCGTCGGCGACATCGTCGACGGCTGGCGCCTGAGGCGCTCCTGGCACTGGCCGCAGAGCCACAACGATGTCATCCAGAAGCTCCTGCGCAAGGGCCGCAAGGGCGCCAGCATCATCTACATCGCCGGCAATCACGACGAGTTCCTGCGGCCATTCCAAGGCGTCCATTTCGGCGGCATCGTTGTCGCCGATCGTGTTCTCCATAAGGCTGCCGACGGCCGCAATTTCCTCGTCATCCACGGCGACCAGTTCGATGCCATCGTGCACAATGTGCGCTGGCTGGCCTATCTCGGCGACAAGGCCTACGACCTTTCCATCATCATCAACCGCACGGTGAGCAGCGTGCGCCGGCTGCTTGGCCTTCCATATTGGTCGTTTTCGTCCTGGGCCAAGGTCAAGGTCAAGAAGGCGGTCAAGTTCATCAGCCATTTCCAGATGATCGTGGTGGACGATGCGCGCCGTCACGACGTCGATGGCGTGATCTGCGGCCACATCCATCATGCCGCGATGGAAATGATGGACGGCATTCAGTACATCAACACCGGCGACTGGGTCGAAAGCTGCACGGCAGTTGTCGAGCATTTCGACGGCAGGATGGAGATCATTCACTGGATGGACCAGGAAGCTCGGCATCTCGCGCCTGCCGAACGTTTCCTGCCCGTCATTGTGGAAGGCATCGACAGCAAGGCAGCCGCCTGACTGCAGCCTTCGAGCCCTGCTTGCAGTTCTCTTCACTCTGCCTTTCCGCTTGTGACGAATTGTGGCTGCCAGATCATGAATCGATTCAATAAGCCGTTTCGACAACGACAGCAGCGTGCTATGCCGGAGACGCACCGGTGAATTCCCTGCGCCGGGTCGCTTTCCAGAACCCGTCGCCAAATGCAGCGCCCCCCGCTCCGCCCGGAACAGCTTATCAAGCCGCGCCATTTCGAGGCGCGGATCGCGTTGATCTTCGCCTCCCTCTTCGTTTCGACCGGCATCAACCTGCCCTACTTTCCGCTTTGGCTGGAGGCGAATGGCTTCGGCGCCGAGCAGATCGCCGTCATTCTCGCGGCGCCGATGTTCCTTCGGGTCGTTACCACGCCCTTCCTCACGGCTTACGCCGACAGGGCAAAGGACCGCGTCGACGTGCTGCTGACGCTGGTCGGCGGCTCCGTGGTGCTGTCCTGCGGTTTCTTCCTGCCGCCGGTCTACGGAATCGTGCTCGCAGTCTCATTGGCGCTCTCGGTCGTCTGGACCCCGCACGGGCCACTCGCCGATTCCCTCGCCCTTTCAGGGGTCAGGCGCTTCGGCTCGAACTACACGAGGATGCGTATCTGGGGCTCGATCTCTTTCCTGGCCGCCAATCTCGGTGGTGGCATCATCCTGTCCCGGACGAGCCCGAATGCCGTTCCGGCGATCATCACGGCAAGCCTGGCGGTTGCATTTGTCGTGGTGCTGATGGCGCCACGGCTCGGCAGGCCGCGGCTCGCCTCGCCGCTCTCGGTAGAGGAGCTGCAGGAAGCTCCCAAGCTGCTCAATCGACAATTCCTGCTGTTCATTGCCGGCGCGGGCCTGATTTCCGGCAGCCACGGCTTCATGTACGGCTTCGCTTCAATCTACTGGAAATCGATCGGCCTGGGCGACACGCTGATAGGCTTCCAATGGGCGTTCGCCGTTGTTGCAGAAGTCTGCGTGTTCATGATCTTCACGCGCGTCTTTGGACGTTTTCGCGCCACGACCCTTGTTCTGATAGGCGGCGCGGCCGCTATCGTGCGCTGGATCGCCTATCCGCTTGTCTGGCCGGCAGGTCTCGGCGTTGCCGGCTTCTTCTTCGTGCAGGGCCTGCACTGCCTTTCGACGGCTATCGTCATCATCGCCGTGCAGAAGTTCATCGCCGAGGCGGTGGACGAAGAGCGTACGGGCGCGGCACAGGGAGCAGCCTTCTTCGCCAACGGGATATGCATGGCAGTGGTCACGCTGCTTTCGGGCCCGCTCTACGGCCGCTTTGGCGCCGACGGCTTCTTCGCCATGATCGGCGTCGCCGTGCTCGGCATAGGCCTGATCCTCGTGGCTCTCAGCCCCAGAGTGCCGGTTCCGGCGGCGATACGAGCGAGCCGCGATAGGTAAGCGCAGGCGAACGATCCCGCGCGAGCAGAAGCGGCCCGTCGAGGTCGACGAAATCGGCATTCTGCGCAAGAAGCACGGCCGGAGCCATGGCGAGCGAGGTGCCGACCATGCAGCCGACCATGATAGTGAATCCGGCCGCCCTCGCACTGTCCCGCAACTCGATGGCGGCCGTTAGCCCGCCCGCCTTGTCGAGCTTGATGTTGATGGCGTCGTACCGGCCTGCGAGTTTCGGCAGATCAGCGGCTGTGTGCACGCTTTCGTCGGCGCAGATCGGAACCGGATGCGGTATTTTCGCCAGGATCGCATCACGGCCCGCAGGCAATGGCTGCTCGATCAGCGCCACTCCGAGCTCGGCCGCGGCGGCCAGGTTCGCGGCGATATTCTGCTCGCTCCAGCCTTCGTTGGCGTCGAGAATGATCCGGCTTTGCGGCGCGGCCCCGACCACGGCGCGGATGCGCTCGATGTCGCCTTCGTCGCCGATCTTGACCTTGAGCAGCGGGCGGTCGGCATTGGCCCGTGCCTGCGTGGCCATCGCCTCGGGTGTCCCGAGCGACAGCGTATATGCCGTAACGATTGCCGCCGGCTCGGCCCTGCAGATGCGTGACGCTACGCTGCGCCCCGAGGATTTGGCCTCGAGGTCCCACAGCGCGCAATCGAGCGCGTTGCGGGCGGCGCCCGGGGGCAGCAGCTTTCCGAGCTCGTCGCGGCCCACCCCGCCCACTATCTCATTACGAACGTTCTCGATCGCGGCGGTGACGCCCTCCATGGTTTCCCCATAGTGCCTGTACGGCACGCATTCGCCATGGCCGGTAAAGCCGTTTTCCGAGATCGTGCAGCGTATGACCTCCGCCTCGGTCTTGGAGCCGCGGGAGATGGTGAAGGTTCCGGCGATCGGGAAGCGTTCTGCCGCGACTGAAAGGACACGCTGCATGAAATTCTGGTCTCCAGGGCTTCCGGCAGGCGGTGTGCCAAAGTGACAGGTCCACCGCGTCCGGCTAAGAGTCTGCGCCATGTTGTTCAAACGTCGCAGCGATGCAAGCCAGGCCGATGCCGCCGATGCGGATATCGAGCCTCGCATCGCGCTTGCCGAAAACGAAGGCATCCATGAGGCAATTCTGAAGGGGAACTGGACGACCCGCCGTGTTGCAGTCGTCGACGCGACTCTTCGCAAAATTGAAAAAAATAACAACATCAAGAATTTGCGGGTCGATCTTTCGGGAGTAGGCAGGATCGATACCGCCGGAGCCTGGCTGATCGAACGACTGCTTACCGCCATGCGCGCCCGGGGACTGCAGCCTGAGGTGACGGGCGCCAGCAACGCCGCCAATATTCTCCTCACGGCTGTCCATGACGCGACCACACGCGAGGGCGAATCGGCCCCCGAACGCCGTGACAACATCCTGATCAGGGCGCTTGGGGCGATCGGAGAGGCTGTTTACGGGATTTTGGAAGACCTGATCGCTGCCCTTTACATCCTCGGCGCCACGATCCGTGGAGCGCAGATGAAGATCGGCCGCGGCCACAGCGTCAACGTCGCCGCGATCGTCACTCAGATCGATCGCATGGGCGTTGGCGCGGTACCGGTAATCGTTCTGATGTCCACCATTGTCGGGGCCATCGTAGCGCAGCAGGGCGCTTTCCAGCTGCGGTTTTTCGGCGCTGAGATATTCGTCGTCGATCTGGTCGGAATCCTCGTGCTGCGCGAAATGGGGGTGCTGCTCACCGCGATCATGATTGCCGGCCGCTCAGGAAGCGCCATTACCGCCGAGATCGGCTCCATGAAGATGCGCGAAGAAGTGGATGCGCTGACGGTGATCGGGCTGAACCCTGTCGGCGTGCTGGTTTTCCCCCGCCTTGTCGCGCTGGTCATCGTGTTGCCGTGCCTGACGATCATCGCCAATTTTGCCGCGCTCGCAGGAGCGATCGCGATCGCCTACTATTATTCGAACATTGCGCCGGCGGCCTTCATCGACCGGCTCCGCGCCGCCATCGATCTCAGCACCTTTCTTGCCGGGCTGATCAAGGCGCCCTTCATGGCGCTGGTTATCGGCATCATCGGCTCTGTGGAGGGCCTGAAGGTCGGGGGCAGCGCTGAATCGCTTGGCTTGCACGTCACGGCGTCTGTGGTGAAGTCGATCTTCATCGTCATCCTGCTCGATGGCTTCTTCGCGATCTTTTACGCACAGATCGGTTTCTGATGCCGCAACAGGATGGAACCATAGAGCATCTGAATGGCGGCCCGCCGGGGGACGACGTCGTGCTTTCGGTACGCGACGTGACGGTCGCTTTCGGTAACAAGAAAATTCTCAAGAAGTTGTCGCTCGACGTCCGCCGCGGTGAGATACTTGGGTTCGTCGGCGCCTCGGGGGCGGGCAAGTCGGTGCTATTGCGCACGGTACTCGGGCTCAATCGCAAGCAGTCCGGCACAATCAAGCTCTTCGGCGTCGATCTGGACAAGGCGAGCGAGCGCGAACGGCTGCGCCTGGATACGCGATACGGTGTGCTCTTTCAGCAAGGTGCACTGTTTTCGGCGCTCACCGTTCAGGAGAACGTGCAGGTGCCGATGCGCGAATATCTGGATCTGCCGAAGAAGCTGATGGACGAACTGGCGCAGATCAAGATCGAGCTCGTCGGCCTGCCACGCGATGCTGGCGCGAAATTCCCGTCGGAGCTCTCTGGCGGCATGATCAAGCGTGCCGCCCTTGCCCGTGCGCTGGCGCTCGATCCGGACCTGATCTTCCTCGATGAGCCCACGTCCGGGCTCGACCCCATCGGCGCGGCCGAATTCGACGAATTGATCTCCAAGCTGCGAGATACGCTCGGCTTGACTGTTTACATGGTGACCCACGATCTGGACAGCCTATTCTCGGTATGCGACCGCATCGCTGTGTTGGGAGACAAGCGTGTTCTGGTCGAAGGCACGGTCAAGGACATGCTGGCAAGCGAGGAGCCCTGGGTGAAATCCTATTTCCGCGGTAAGCGCGCGCGCCAGCTCGATCTTGCTGCGCGGCATTGACGGAAGCCTGAGAAGCATATGGAAACCAAGGCAAACTACGTCATCGTCGGCATCTTCACGCTGCTCGCGATCCTGGCCGCCTTCGCCTTCGTTTACTGGTCGGCGGCAATCGGCGAGCGCGGCGAGACCGCGCTGCTGCGCGTGCGCATCCCCGGTTCGGCTGCCGGGCTCAGCCGCGGCAGCGGCGTGCTCTTCAATGGCGTCAGGGTAGGCGACGTCCAGCGCGTCTACATCGACGTCAATGACCCGACGCTCGCGATCGCCGACACGCAGGTCGACCGGCTGACCCCCATCACCAAATCGACGCGCGCCGACATCGGTATCGCCGGCCTCACAGGACAGGCCAATATCGAGCTCAGGGGCGCAAACCTCACCGAGCCGAAGCTGCTCGATCAGGCCGAGGAAGAAGGCAAGATCGCCGAGATCACGGCAAGCCCCTCCGCGGTTACCAACCTGCTCGAGCGGGCGCAGGACATCTTCAATCGCGCCGACAAGGTGCTCACAGGCCTCGACGGATTCGTCACGGACGTACGCACGCCCCTGACCAACACGATCACGAATGCCGAAAAGTTCTCCCAGGCGCTCGGCAACAATGCGCAAGGTGTCGACGAATTCCTGGCGAGCGTCACCAAACTATCCGGCCAGCTTGCGCGCGCCTCCGACAAGCTTGATGCGACCCTGGATGCCGCCGAAGGACTGATCAGATCTGTCGACAAGGAACAGGTGAAGGAGATCGTCAGTAATGTCGAGACGCTGACCAAGAGCCTCAGCCAGTCCGTCGACAAGGAACAGGTGAAAGACATCGTCGGCAACATCGCGACGCTGACCAAGAACCTCAGCGAGAGCAGCAAGCAGGTCGAGGGTGTTGTTGCCCGCGTTGACGGCGCAGTGAAGTCGATCACTGAATTTTCGGACGGGGCGCGTGAGACGTTGGCCAGGGTCGACAAGGTCATCGAGAGCGTCGATCCGAATTCGGTGCGCGAAACCATCGGCAATATCCAGACCGCCTCGAAGAACGCCAACAAGGTTGTCGAGGATGTCTCCAAGGTGACCACGAGATTCCGCGACCGTGCCGATGACGTCGACAAGTTTATCGCGGATGCTCGCCAGCTTGCCGACAGGCTGAACAGGGCTTCCGTGCGGGTCGACGGCATACTCGCGAAGGTCGATTCGCTGCTTGGGTCGGGTGAGACGCGAGGCCTTGTCACCCAAGCGAGCGAGACCTTGAAATCGTTCAAGCAGGCGGCCGACACCCTGAACTCGCGGCTTGGCACGATCATGGATGGCCTTTCCCGCTTCTCTAACCAGGGGCTGCAGGATGCAACCGGCCTGATCCGCGACGCCCGACGCTCCATCAACCGTATCGAGGAAGCCGTCACCGACTTCCAGCGCAATCCGCAACGCCTGATTTCTGGGGGAGAGGGCACCGTGCGCGAGTTCGACGGGCGGGCGCGGCGTTGACATTACGCAGGCTGCACAGCAAGAGAAATGCCAGGGGGTTTTCCGCTCATGGTTGCGGAGTTGCGGGGAGCAAGCGCTTTTGAATCCACGCATTTTGTCGAGCGTCGCGCTGCTGGCTTTGCTGCTACCGGGCTGTGCGCTGCTCCGGGGGGCACCTGCACTCGACACTTATGAGCTTTCTGCGCCGACCCCGGAGGGCGGTCCGCGCCACTCGCACCTGCAGGTGCTGATCGCTGAACCGTCGGCGCTGAAGGCGCTCGATGGTCAGAACATCGTCATCAGGCCCGCCCCTGGCGAAATCCAGTATCTGAGTGGTGCGCAGTGGGCCGATCGCCTGCCGAGAGTCGTGCAGGCGCGGCTCGCGGACGCCTTCCAGAAGTCCGGACGTTTTGGCGGCGTCGGCAAGCCGGGTGAGGGGCTCGCCATCGATTATCAGGTAATCGTCGACATCCGCGCCTTCGATGTGATGGTGGATCGGAACGATTATGCCCACGTCGTGCTGTTCGTGCGCGTGCTCAACGACCGCAATGGTCAAGTCAAGGCTTCGCGCAACTTCGAGGCGAGTGCCCCTGTTTCCGGCAGCGGCAATAGTGCCTTTGTCGCGGCCTTGAACGCTGCCTTCGGCGAGGCTGCGAGCGAGATCGTCCGATGGTCGGCATCGGTCATGTAGGCTTCGCTGCCACCTGCAAGCAATGAAAAAGGCGGGCCAAGCCCGCCTTTGTTCATTCCGCTCATCACCGAGCGCTATTTCAGTCGCCCTGAAGCATGCGCGAGCATGGTGTAGACCTTGCCTGTGTCCGAGGTCAGGTAGGTTTGCGCCATGATGTTGTCGCGGTCGTTGCGGGCTATGTCCTTGAGCAGCTTCTCGAAATCGTCGCAGTAGCGGTCCACGGCCGAGCGGAATTCGGCATCGCTTTGATACTTGCGGCGGATGTCGTCGAAGGTTTGCTGGCCTTTCAGCGTGTAGAGGCGCCGCGTGAACACATCGCGCTCGCCCCGCCGATAGCGGTCCCAGAGCTCGATCGAGGCTTCATGGTCGATCGCCCGGGCAATGTCGACCGAAAGCGAATTGAGCGATTCGACGACATGGATGGGCGAACGCTGCGGCGTGGCAGGGCGCGGCGCCGGCTCGGCTGCGACGGCGACCTCGTCTTCCTCACGGGATGCCCCACGCAACAGGTCACGGACCCAACCGCTTTGCGGCTGGCTGTTGCCGTTGCGCGTCGGAGCCGTCTCGGCCGGGCGCTCGAGTTCGAGCGTGCCGCGGAGCGGTTGCTCGGTCGGTGCACGCCGTTCTGCAGCAGGCGAGTTCTGGCGGCGAGGCTGTTCGGGATTACGCAAGGTCGGCTGCGCGGGCGCGGCACGAGGTTGGGAGTTGCGATCGGAAACGTCATACACGCGGCCTGATTTGGCAACGATGTCGGACAATTCCTTCAGCGCGTTGATCTGCTCGGTCACTGCGCGGCGGATCGCAGTGGTCGATTCTTTCGCCTCGACCGGCATGTCGATCACACCCTTCTTCAGCTCGGCGCGCGTCTCCTCAAGCTCGGTGCGGATGGCGGCCGCGGTGCGCCGCATGTCCTCCGTGGCGTCAGAAAAGCGCTTTGTCGCTGCCTCGACGACCTGATTAATGGAATCGCGCATCTTCTCAGTTGATTCCAGCGTCCGGCCCTCGGCCTTCTCCAGCGCCGACCCGACCAGGTTCTCGAACGACTTCATGACCCGTTCCAGGTCCTCTGACTTCTGGACGAGGCCGACCGCAAGATCCTCCAGCGAGGACTGCCGCTCGAGCGTGTGCTCGAGATTGGACTGCGCCGCCGAAATCAGGTTCGAGGCATTGGAGAGCAGCCTGCCGTGCTCGTCGAAGCGGCTGGCGATGGCCGCCACTTCGCGCAGCGCAGACTGTGAAAGCTCCGTAAGCCGCGTGGTGTTGGTATCCATAAGGCGGGCAGAGCTCGCAAAAGTCTGTGCCGCTTTGTCGGTGGTCGTCGAGAACTTGTCGGTCGTCACGGACAGCTTCTCGTCGACGCCGAGCAGATTCTCCTTGGCGGCCTCGACGAGGACGCTCAGCTGAGAGCTCGAAGCGGCGAGGCGGCCGATGAGGTCGGTGATGTTCTCCGAAAGCGTGTGCCTGGCGCTGTCGACCGCAGCGAGCGTCTCGGCAGTGCGATTCGCCATCGCGTTGACGAGCGCTGCGTTCTCGGTGCGAAGCCGCTCGGTCGCCTGCTGCGTCGCAGCCTCCAGGCTCTTCTGCAGCTCGCCGCCGCTGTCGGTGAAACGCTCGACCAGCGGCCGTGCCGTCTCGTCGAGGATTTTGTTGAGCTCGGCGGAGCGGGCGGCAAGCATTGCATTGAGCTCGCGTGTGTTGACGCCGATCGTCTTGGCAGCCTCGTTGGTGCTCTTGCCGATATGATCACCGACCGCAGCGAAGGTCTGGGCGATGACATTGGCGCGCGAGACCAGCTGAGTTTCGGCCTGGGAGACCTGCTCGCCGATCTGCTGCGCCATGGCGTCGGCACTGTAGGATAGCCGGCGCTGGGCCTCGTCGACCTGGCCGGCCACTCTCGCGGCAGCCTGCGCAGCGCTTTCGGCAATGCGCTGGTCCGCTGTCGTCAGCGCCTCCTCGATCGCCCGGGCGCGATTTGTCAACTCCGCCGAGGTGATGTGGGTGCGCGCCGCGATCTTTTGCTCGGCGTGCTCGAATACACCGACAACGTCATTGGCGCGTGCACCCAGCGTCTCGGCACTTTCGTTCACCCGCGCCGCAATCTGGCGATCGACTTCCTCGAAGATGCGGCCGAGCTCGCCAGCACGACCGACGATGGCGCCGGCGGTCTCGTCAACGCGCGCCGCAAGCCGCTGGTCGGCAGCCTCGAAGATATTTCCGAGTTCAGCGGCACGGCCGGCAATGGCGCCGGCTGTCTTGTCGACGCGCGCGGCAAGCCGCTGATCGGCCGCCTCGAAGATGCTTCCGAGTTCCGCAGCACGGCCGGCAATGGCGCCGGCGGTCTCTTCGACCCGTGCGGCGAGTCGCTGATCGGCGGTCTCGAAAATGCTTCCGAGTTCAGCGGCACGGCCGGCAATGGCGCCGGCTGTCTCGTCGACGCGCGCGGCAAGCCGCTGATCGGCGGCCTCGAAGATGTTTCCGAGTTCCGCGGCACGGCCGGCAATGGCGCCAGCGGTTTCGTCGACGCGTGCGGCAAGCCGCTGGTCCGCGGCCTCGAAAATGGTTCCGAGTTCTGCAGCGCGCCCGGCAATTGCGGTGGCCGTCCGGTCGACGCGGGCAGCAAGGCGCTCGTCCGCAGTCTCGAAGAGCCGGCCGAGCTCGCTTGCGCGGCCGGCAATTGCTTCCGCACTCTCCTTGACACGTGCTGCGAGACGATCGTCCGCGGCCTCGAAGATGTTTCCGAGTTCCGCCGCACGGCCAGCGATTGCGTCGGCGGTCGAGCTTACGCGCTCGGCAAGGCGGCCGTCAGCCTCCTCGAAGCTGCGTACGATTGCATCGGCACGCGAGCTGAGCGTCGCATCGCTCGCCGAAATGCGATCCGCCAGGCGCTGATCCACCGCATCGAAGATGCCTGACAGCTCGGCCGCGCGGGTGGCAAGCGCCTCGGCTGATTCGCTGATACGGGCACCGAGGCGCTGGTCGGCATCATCGAAGCCGCGCACGATATCGCCGGCTCGAGCCGCAAGCATCGTCGCCGTCTCTGCCGCTTGTGCTGCGAGCGAACGGGCGTTCTCTTGCGCGCGGCCCGCCAACTGACGATCGGCCTCGTCAAAGGCGCGGGCAATATCCGCTGCCCGCACGATCAGCGCATTTGCGGTCTGCTCGGCGCGTTCCGCAATCCTGCGGTCGGCATCGTTGAAGGCGTTGCCCGCTTCCTGGGTGAGCGCCGTGGTGACCTCGAGCACCTTCTCGCGCAGTGCGCCTGCGACTACCACCGCGCTCCGCTCCAGCGCGTTGCGCACATTGTCGACACCCGCCGCGAGCGCCCGCTCCATGGTGCCTGTGCGCTCCTCGATCACTCCCGTCTGCCGGCGGAAGGCATCTTCGATCCTGGTCACGTCTGCCGCGAGCACTTCGGAAATCTCGGTGCGGCGATCGGCAAGCGCCTTGATGTGCCCTTGCACGACCTCATCGAGTTCGCCGCGCGCTTCCAGGATCTTGCGCATGTCGTCCTCGAGTGCGCGAGCCAGCATGTTGCGGCCATCGGCCAGCTTGCCGACGTGACCGGTGACTGCCTCGTCGATCGCCGTACGGCTTTGATTGACCGATTCAAGATCGGCCTCGAGGGCGCGGGTAAGGATGTCCCGACCCTGAGCAAGCTTCTCGACCTGTCCGGCGACGAGGCCGTCGATGCTGGCGCGGCTCTCGGCAAGCTTCTTCAGGTCGGCCTCGAGGGCGCGAGTGAGGATGTCGCGGCCCTGGGCAAGCTTCTCGACCTGTCCCGCGACAAGGCCGTCGATGCTCGCACGGCTCTCGGCGAGTTTGGCAAGGTCGGCCTCAAGCGCTCGAGTGAGGATCGAGCGGCCCTCGGAAAGCTTGCCGACATGCCCCGCGATCATGTCATCGATGTTCGACTTTGTCTGGTCGAACGTCTGCAGATCATCAGCGAGCGCACGCGTAAGGTTCTCGCGGCCGGCATTGAGGCGGGCAAGCTGGTTCTCCAGCGCCTGGTCGATGCTGGAGCGCGTCTCCGCAACTTTGCGCAGATCCTCTTCGACCGCGCGTGACAGCATTGCACGGCCCTCGGCGAGCTTCTGCACGTGCTCCCCGACAATACCTTCGATGGAAACCCGATCGTCGGCAAATTTCTGCAGGTCCTCGTTGAGCGCAAGCGACATGCGCTCGCGGCTCTCGGCCAGCTTCCGGGAATGCTCCTCGATCGCCTCGTCGATGCCGGCCCGCGCCTCCGAGAGGCGCTGGATATCGGCATCGAAAGCGCGGGAAACGACGTCCCGGGCCGCATTGAGGCGGCCGGCGAAATCGCTCACGCGGCCTTCGAGCATGGCTGCCGTCGAATCGACGATGCCGGCCATTTCGGAACCGATGCGGGTCTTGCCTTCCTCGATCATGTCGGCAAGCGTCTGCCGGCTGTCTGTAAAGGTCGCCGAGATCTCGCGGGCGCGCTCGACCAGCGTCTCATTGATTTGGCGTGCGCGCGCCTCGAGCGCTGCGTTGAGCTTCTGCGTGCCTGTGTCGAGCGCCTCGGCGCGCGTCTGGAACTCGCTGATCAGTGCCTGACCGCGTTCAGCCAAAGTGTTTTCTATGTCGCGCAGCCGGCTCTCGAACTCGGTGTTGAGCTCGCGCGTCGCGCCGCCGAGCAGCGAGACCATGCCCGTCGTGCGCTCGTTGAGCATATCGGAGAGCGAGCGGGTCGCGTCGTCCGTGCTCTGAGTCAGTTTGGCGATGCGCGTGTCCAGCAGGCTCGCGAACGCCTCGCCCGAAGTCGAGATTCGGTCGGAAATCGTATCCATTCGCTGGTCGATGGATTCGTAGATCGAATTGCCGCTCTCGTTGATTCGGTCGATCAGCGTGTCGCCGGAATTGGTGATCGTCATCGACAATTTGGTCGAGGCCGAAAGGATCGAATCACGGATGATGTCGCTCACCGAACTGATCTCTTCGCGCAGCGTCTCATGCGCACCGGTGATGGAGGCACGCACGCGCTCCGAGTGGCTCACAACGGCATCGCGTTCCTGCCCGAGACCGTCGACGAGCGTACGGATACGCGCTTCATTTTGGGCATAGGCGCGCTCCAGCTCGTTGACCTCGGTATGGACCAGAGTTTCGAGTTCCACTGCGCGCGCCAGCGTGCGCTCGATCCCTTCGCCCATCGCGGCAACTTCGCGGCGGACAGCCTGCCCGACCATCATGACGCGGTCCTGGGCAAGTGATTCGGGTTCGGCGAGCCGGAAGGCGACTTCCGTCATCGATTGTGCCGCAATACGCATGTCCTGCGCGCGGCGCACCATCACGGCGAAGCCCCAGAACAGGATGATCGGAATGATGATGCCGAGCGCGAGCCCGATAAGGGCGGGCTGGGCGAGTAGCGCCTCGACGGAGCGGACCTTCAAGACGTCCGGGCCGAGCAGGAGACGGGCAAGCACCACGCCGCCGCTGACCCAGACGACGGAGAGCAGCGCCACCATCCAATAGACGCTGTTCGAGCCGCGGCGGCTGATTGCGCGCTTGAAAGCCCGGAAATCCCTCTGGCGGTCGTCATTGGCGGGCGACAGCCCGGCCGGCTGCAGCGGCTGCTGCTCGGGCGTCGAGGGCTGCCAATCATTGGCCGGCTTGCTTTGAGATGCGCCGCCGTTCAGCGCCCTTGCGCCGTTCTGCTGTTTGGCAGCAGGAGCAGGCGGAGGATTAGGCGCTGCGGCCTGATTCTTGCCGCTTTCCCTCGCGAGCTCGTCTGCCGCTTGCGAGATCTGGGCTTCGAGGTCCTCCATCGAAGCAGCGATGTCCAGATCTTCACCGCTACCGATCAAGTCGAGATCGAGGGCCTCTTCGAGTTCTTTCGCGACGTCATTATCCAGATTCTTCGTGGTCGTCGGTTTTTGCGCCATGCCGCCGTTACCCTGTACAAACGATGCGGACAGCCATCCGACTGCCCGCAAAGTGGCCCATTATGCACCGCCTTGCGTATCGTACTGACACAGCCGGGTAAAGGAAACCTTCATTCCGCCACATGTGTAAAACTTTAAAGATACGGTTAACACCGCATCGATTTGCCGGCCTTTTGATGCCCGTTTGCCGCACCAGAAAAATTAACCTGATTTGCACCTGCTCGACCTAAGCAGGCTCAGCAGAATTTTCCCATGATTGCACTGTAAGACCCCCCGCGACAGGCAAAGCGTGCCGGGTTCTTGGGGTGAGTGCGAGGAGTTGATTGATGTTTCCGCGTAGTTCCGCCGCTGCGGCGTTTGCGATGCCGGGCGGCGAGGGGTCCGCTGCTCCCCGTGCCCGGCCAGTCGATCTTTCCCATCTCGCGAAGCAGACGCTGGGAGATCGCGCTCTCGAGCAGGAGGTACTTCGGCTTTTCGTGCATCAGGCGCTTGCCGTGCGCGACCAGATCGCCGAGGTGACGATGCCGGAGCGTCTGCGGCTTTGCCACTCGCTGAAAGGCTCGGCGCGCGGCATCGGCGCGTTTGGTGTCGCCAATTGCCTCGCCGAGATCGAGGCGAAGCCCGATGACAAGCAGCTGTTGAAGCGGCTTTCCTCTCTGATTGACGAGGTTCGCGACTTCATCGCTGCGATCAGCCGCTGATTTTCCCCTTGTCCGAAGTGCCTGCAATTTTTTGCGACGCTGACCCCCCGTGGGGATCATGCTCTACCCCGAGGCGCTGGCGATTCGCTGAATGGCGGTGGCGTTCTCGAGCCCTTCGGCAAGCCGCCTGCGGATGGTCTCCGCGCACTCCTGCGGGCTCATGACGGCGGTATCGACCTCGAGATCGTAGATGCCGGGAATGTGGACTTCCCGCTGCCAGGCGGACACCGGCTCCGGGATGGGCTCGTCCCTGGAACCTGTCACGTAATGCCCTTCGCGCCCGGCCTGCACGACCCTTCGCCGCTCCATGATCACCTCGATCGGGCAGCGGACGCCGACGATCAGGACAGGCAGGCCGATCAGCCTTCGGGTGCAGTCGATCAGAATGCTGCGGCGCCTTGCATAGGCCTCGTGGTGCCCGACGTCGACGACCACATTGAGGCCGAGCCGGCTGTGCGCGGCGACCGATTCATAAAGTGCGGCATAGAACGCTGCTACGAATGGTTCGAGGTCGGGCCTTTCGCCGCCTGGCCTGAGGCCAATGCCCGGGCGGTAGCGCTGCGGCGTCATGTGCCGTGCGTGGACATCGACGCCGAGGTTCATCCATGGCCCGTCGAACGTTTCCTGGATGACCTCGACGATGCTCGACTTTCCTGAGCGCGGTGCTCCGTTCAGGATGACGATCTGCCCGGTCGCGCTTGTCTTTGCCATTTCGCTCATCGTCGCTCACAGTCGATCTTGTCGCCCGTCGGGAACTTCGGTTCGCATCTGACCGGGTTGGCCGGTTGATTTGGCCGGTTGACTTGGACAGTGGAGTCATTATGTCCGCGAGGGGCTTTCTCGGGGACCCGGGCTTCTATGACCAAGATTTCCTATATAGCGTTTGATGGGACGCGCTTCGACGTCGAGGCAGAAAACGGCTCGACCGTCATGGAGAATGCGATCCGTAACGCCGTGCCGGGTATTGAGGCGGAATGCGGCGGCGCTTGTGCGTGCGCGACCTGCCATGTCTATGTCGACGAGGCGTGGACCGACGTGGTCGGCAGCCCCGAGGCGATGGAAGAGGACATGCTCGATTTTGCCTACGACGTCAGGCCGAACTCACGGCTCTCGTGCCAGATCAAGGTGCGCGACGAGCTCGACGGCCTTGTCGTAAGCATTCCCGAACGGCAGGGCTGAGCCGGCGCGCCGAATTGCGGCGGTTTGCGGGTTTTCACCGACCCACCTGATGCTTTTTCCGGCATTCCGTGCCGGTTCTGAAACAGCGTCCGCGTACAAGGTTTTCGAGGATCACCTGATGAGCGACATAAAGAAGACAGACGTGCTGATCGTGGGGGCAGGGCCGGTCGGTCTGTTCGCCGTGTTCGAGCTCGGGCTCCTCGACATGAAGTGCCATCTCATCGACATCCTCGACCGGCCAGGCGGGCAATGCACGGAGCTCTATCCCGAGAAGCCGATCTACGACATCCCGGCCTGGCCTACCATCTCGGCTCAGGGGCTGGTCGAGAAGCTTATGGAGCAGATCGCACCCTTCAAGCCGGAATTCACCTTCAACCGCATCGTGGCCGGCCTGGAGAAACTCGAGGACGGCACCTTCCGCGTCACCACGGACGAGGGGGAGGTGTTCGACGCGAAGGTGGTCGTCATCGCTGCCGGCGGCGGCTCCTTCCAGCCGAAGCGCCCGCCCAT
This sequence comes from Mesorhizobium sp. BAC0120, assembly GCF_033542235.1. NCBI lineage: Bacteria > Pseudomonadati > Pseudomonadota > Alphaproteobacteria > Hyphomicrobiales > Phyllobacteriaceae > Mesorhizobium > Mesorhizobium sp. BAC0120. The sequence continues at coordinate 20,651 of NZ_JAWRCU010000030.1, forward strand.
CCCAGGTATCGAGGCTTTCGAGGGCAAGAGCGTCTTCTATTCCGTGCGCCGCATGGAGGATTTCCGCGGCCATGACATCATGATCGTCGGCGGCGGCGATTCAGCACTCGACTGGACGCTCAATCTGCAGCCGATCGCCCGCAGTGTGACGCTGGTCCATCGTCGCCCGGAATTCCGCGCCGCCCCGGACAGCGTCAACAAGATGTATGCGCTGCAGGAAACCAAGGAGCTCGAATTCCAGATCGGCCAGGTAACGGCGCTGACCGGCAGCAATGGCGAGCTGCGCTCAGCCACCGTGAAGGCGCCGGAAGGCGATATTGAAATACCGGTTACCCGGATGCTGCCCTTTTTCGGGCTCACCATGAAGCTCGGGCCGATCGCCGAATGGGGGCTCAACCTTCACGAGAACCTGATCAAGGTCGATACCGAGAAGTTTGAGACGTCGGTGCCCGGCATCTTCGCGGTCGGCGACATCAACTGGTATCCGGGCAAGTTGAAGCTGATCCTCTCCGGGTTCCACGAGGTTGCTTTGATGGCGCAGGCGGCCAAGCGCATCGTCAGCCCCGGCGAGCGCGTCGTCTTCCAGTATACGACCTCTTCGACCAACCTGCAGAAGAAGCTCGGAGTGGCTTGAGGCTACTCACCCGGGCCGCTGGCCGTTGGCGATGCGTTCCATGCGGTAACGCAGAAGCCTGATGATGCGCCGCTCGAAATTGATGCCTTCGACGCGGTCGAACTCGACCTGCGCGCGGTCGTGCTTGGCGAGGATCTTCTGGGTGACCTGCTTCGCTTCGGCCTGGGCGGTCTCGCAATCGGGCTGGCGTGGGATCTTGAGGAGCGCCTGCTCGAGCTCGCGCGCATGGTTCTTGGCGATGATCACGTGACTTTCCTCATGCCGCTTGATGTCGGCTGAGAGCGTGTCCCAGATCAGTCGGACGTCGTTTTCGGCCCCACGAGGCCGCGTCCATTGCGGCAGGATGATCTTGGCCTTCACGGTCACGGACGCTTTGGCGATCGTGCAGCCTTTCGTGCCCTTGGCGTAACCGACGCGGCTGGTGAACTCCATCTGCGTCGCGCCGGGATGGCGGCGCCCGGTGGTCTTGACTTTCGGGCCGCGCACGTCGAGCTGGTTCTGAATCTCCTCCAGCGTCGACCCGCCGATCGAGAAATAGCTGTAGCTCTTCGCGACGCTGGCGGCGTCGGCGGGGGAAACAAGCCCTGCGATCAGCAAGGCGAAAATCAGCTTCGACTTCATCTCTTGGCTCGATGGGCAATCTGCGCGGGACTGCGCGGGTGCGCAACGGCAAAGGAGATGCGACATCCGATAGCGCAACCGGCGTTGCATTTTTGCGACGCACAAAGCTAGAGCACGATGCAAGAGCGCAGTTATCCACGCTGCACTAGCTTTTTGTTTTTGCAGCATTATCTCACCCGAAAATCTGCAACTTTTCGGGACCATGCTCTAGAAGCAGGATCGTGACCACAGAGGTGACTATTTGTCTGGCCCGAGCAACGAACGCGTCTTTCTGGGGCTGGGAGGCAATCTCGGCGACCCGGCTTCCGCGATGGCCGCGGCGTTGCGCATTCTCCAGGACGATGAGAGCACGCAGGTTATAGCCGTCTCCTCGCTCTATCGCACGCCGCCATGGGGCAAGACCGATCAGCCTGATTTCATCAATGCCGCTGCAGAATTGTGCACCAGCCATTCGCCGCAGGATTTGCTCGAACTTTGCCTCGATGCCGAGCAGGCGCTGAAGCGTGTGCGCCGCGAGCGCTGGGGGCCCCGGGTGATCGACATCGACATTCTTCTCTTCGGTGAGCGAACCGTCCACGAGGCAAATCTCGACATCCCGCATTCGCGCATGCTGGAGCGCGCCTTCGTGATGGTGCCGCTGGCCGAGATCGCGCCCGGCCTGAGCATCGGCGACAGGCCGTTGTCGGAACATATTGCTTCGATCGACAGCTCCGGGATCGTAAAGCTGCCCGGCGGCAAGGATTGGTGGAAAGCGTAGCCGCTGTTGCCAAGCTACTGCGTCCGCGTGCTATTTGCGGTCGGGAAACTATTGCAGCAGACCGAAAACTACGTAGCGGTTTCCGGACAAATGCGGTGCGTAAGAAAAGAGATAAAGCGGCGTAGCGATTCATCTCGATCGTACGGCGCTCTATGCGAGGCGCAATGGACGGTTTCGGATCGAGGCATGATCTGGCGCGCAGCCTGGCTGAGGGCGAGGAAGCGAAGGTCGAGTATGTCGAGCTCTTCTTCGACCTGGTCTTCGTCTTTGCGGTAACCCAGATATCGCATTTCCTGCTCGGCCATCTCTCCGTCCTCGGCGCGTTCCAATCTGCCTTCCTGCTGCTCGCAGTCTGGTGGGTCTGGGTCTTTACCGCCTGGGTCACCAACTGGATGGACCCGCAGCGCACCGCCGTAAAGTTTCTCCTTTTCGTCTTGATGCTCGCCGGGCTGGTCCTGTCCAGCTCGCTCCCGGAGGCGTTCGAGGATCACGGGCTCGCCTTTGCCGCAGCCTATGTTTTCATGCAGGTCGGCCGTTCGTTCTTCATGATCTGGGCACTCAGGAATCACGACCCCGACAATTTCCGTAACTTCCTGCGCATCACCCAATGGCTCGTTCTCTCCGGCATTTTCTGGCTGGCTGGGGCCTTCGCTGAGGGCGAGAAGCGCTTCGCGATCTGGATCGCCGCTCTCGCCATCGAATATGCGTCGCCCGCGCTGCGTTTCTGGACGCCATGGAACGGCGCATCCTCGACTGCCGATTGGGATATAGAGGGCGGTCACATGGCCGAGCGCAGCGCGCTCTTCGTCATCATTGCGCTTGGCGAATCTGTGCTGGTTACTGGCGCCACCGTCGCCGAGATGGAATGGAACGGCTCGGTCGTTGCCGCCTTCCTGGTCTCTTTCCTCGGCACGGTCGCGATGTGGTGGCTCTATTTCAACATCGGCGCCGGGAAAGCCCGGCACAACATAGAGCACGCTGACGATCCAGGCCGCATCGCACGTGTGGCCTATACCTACCTTCCGGTCATGCTCATTGCGGGCATCGTCGTTGGCGCAGTTGCCGACGAAGTGGTGCTCGCCCATCCTGTCGGCCGCCACGCAGACCTATCTGCCATCTTGGTTATCCTGGGCGGTCCGGCGCTCTACGTGACCGGCAACATGCTGTTCAAGCGCATCTCCTTCGGCCGGTTGCCGCTTTCGCATATCGCGGGGCTTGGCCTATTCGTCGTGCTGGCCACGGCCTCGCCGGCCTTGGGCCCGTTGCCGCTCAGCGCGTTTGCAACGACGATCCTGATCTTGGTGGCGGTCTGGGAGAACGTGTCGCTGAGGTCGGGCCGGGACCGGTAGCGGCTCGGAAGACCGAAGTCTCCGCTTGAAGCATGGTGATCCTTCCTCCTGCTCCGGCTTTATGCAGGAAGACGTTCCAGGATGATGAGTGGTCGCGTCGGCTGGCGCATGCGGAAGACGCGCGCAAGGCTGCTCATCCGCTGGTTGCGCCGTACCTCAACCGGTGCCGACGGCGCCTCGATCGGGCGGAAGCCCCACCGTTTGCAAACGGCTGTGAAAACATGTGCCGTGACCATCCATACCGGCCCGGGTTCCGCAGCGACGAGCGCATCCATGAGCCGCTTGGCAACGCCTTGCCCGCGCATTTCCTTGCGTACGACGAGAGGGCCGAGCTCGTGTGAGCCGTCGGAATGCCTGCGCATCTGGACGATGCCGACAATCTGCTGCCCAGCTGCCGTGGCCACCCAGCAGCTTGACCATTTCACGTCGGTCCGGTTCAGTTGCCCAGTGCGCGCCAAGGCGCGAATTGCCGGCTGATCCAGCTCCGTCGCCCGGCGAATGCTGATATCAGCTTCGCTCATGAAAGCCTCCTGCGGTGCCGTGGGCATTGCTGCCATTACAACATGCTGCAGGGCGTCTGTTTCGGACGAATGCCGCCGCGCTCGGATCCGTATCTCAGATGTTTCGGATAGATCTCGGCTTTGTAACGGTCGGCCTGTGCAGCGCCTGCACGTCGACAGAGCGAGGTGCGTTCGGACTACTGCTGCGCGACCGAGCCGACCGGAGTGGCGTCGACACGCTTGAGGTTCATGCCGATCACCGGCACCATCTCCTTCTCGACGCGCACGGAGACTGTAACGACCATCGAATTGTCGTCGGGAAGCCGCGCCAGCATGGCACCCTTCAGCGCTTTGCGGTTGAGGCCGAAGACAACCTTGCGGCTGTTTACGACATTGCCGGAGACGACGTCGAGGCCTTTGCCTGCAGAACCGTCATTGAAGACGCCGGTATAGCCGCTCTCGGTCTTCTTGATGGAAGCGCTCATCTTCTGAGTGAATACGCCGACCCGACAGCCGCCGTCGAGGGTCATGCCGGTCTCGCCCGAAGCCGGCATGCCAGTGAAATTACAGACGAATTTGGTGCCCTTGTACTTGCCCGCGACCACTTCGCCTGGTCCCGTCCAATGTCCCGCGACAGATTGGAAGAAGAGTTCGTCGCGTTCCCCCGCCGAAACAGTGCCGGGCACGCATGCCGCGGCCGCGAGCGTCAGGATTGCGGACAGCACTGTGCGCATCATCAGGAAGACCCGAAACACCAATGGGACAAGAGACGAAACCCCTGAAACCATGGACAAGATTGGTTAATGCTTCGTCTATTCGAAGCAGAGAATGGACGGCTGAGGCTCCCGCCGCAAGCTATTTTTCTGCTGAGCTTTGTTCCGACGCTTTGCGGGTTGTGAAGGTCGTCAGAGCCGTGAGAAAGTCGCCGAGGCCGGGTCGCTTCACGGCGCTGAAGGGCAGTGGACGCGCCGTCTCCATGGCGGCGATGCCGATGCGCGCCGTCATCATGCCGTTGACGACACCTTCGCCGAGTTTCGCTGAAAGCCGTGCAGCGAGCCCGTGGCCAACGAGCTGCTGCACAAGGCTGTCGCCCGCGGCGAGAGAGCCGGTGACCGCAAGATGAGCGAGCACGTCACGCGCCAGCCGGAAGAAGCCGAGCGTGCCCGGCCTGCCGCCATAGAGTTCGGCAAGTCGTCGGATCAGGCGCGCGCCCTCGAACACTACATAGGCAATGTCGACTAACGCACGCGGGCTGACGGCCGTCACGATCGAGACTCGCTTTGCCGCATCGAGGATGAGAACCTTCGCCTTGGCATCGAGCGGTGCCAGGATCTCCGCTTCGGCCAGGCGGACGAGATTGGCGCCATCGATGATCTCGTCGCTCAGATCCGCCAGCGAGCGGCGGCCTGCTGCCGTTTCCGGCTTGCCGGAGACGAAGGCGGTAAGCTCCCTGACCACGGCGCGCCCCGCCTTGAGGTCGTCGCGCGCGATGGCGTCGAGCGCGCGCCTCCTGATCTTCTCGACAGATGCGAGGCGGGCGAGCGCGATGAGCTCGCGGCCAAGAATGATCACCAGCGACAGAAGCGCGACAACCGCGGCCGCAGCGGCAAGCCAGCCGAGCCACCCGTAGTGCGCGAAGAGGTCGCGGATCAGCCGGTCGGTCCACAATCCGATCCCGAGCGACACCAGTGCGCCGAGCGCGGTGAGGAAGATCGCGCCGAGCCTCGAGCGACGCCGCGGTGCGGTCGCCGGCGGCGGCTCGCGCAACTCGAGATCGCCCTCATCGAAGACATCTATCTCGGCCGGCACGACGACAGCCACCTGCGATTTCGGCAAGGCGCGCGGTCTGCGATTTGCCTCGGCCTGTCGACTTTCCTCCGGCTCGCGCCGCTCTGGCTCCGGCTCGACACGGAATGCGGCGGGTCTGCGCTGTTGGCTCATGCCAGCCTGTCTCCGACCAGGAATTGCAGCGCGCGGTCGAGCCTGATGTGCGGCAACGACAGCGAGACGCCTTCGGAGGTACGCTCGATCCGGGGCGGCCGAAAACGCACAAAGCGTATCAAAGGGTCGTCCATTACCTTGGCTCGTTCCTTTGGCGGTGCAAACACGGCTCCAGGCTTCTCCGGCAAATCTCCGGGAAATACAGCGGTTTCGGTCTCTCCGTCGAACGTCTCGTTGCCTATCGTTTCGCCCTTCAGCGGCGTCCCGATGATGACCGGCAGCGTCTCGCGGCCCTGCTTTACCGTGCCTTCGCGCGTTGCCCGCACTGCGGCCATGGCGAGCACGTCGACATCCGCCCCAGAGAAGTTGGCCCGTGCGATCGCGCGGTCGGCGAGCCGACGCACGATCGCCTGGAGCCGATCATGGCTTTCGTGGTGGAGATGGTCGGCCTTGGTCGCCGCGATGAGGATGCGGCCAATGCGGTGTGAGAAAAGATCGCTGAGCAAATTGCCGCGTCCCGGCCTGAAGCAGCTGAGGATCTCCGTCAGCGCCCTTTCCAGGTCGACCAGGGCGTCCGGACCGGCATTCAGCGCCTGCAAGGCGTCAATCAGCACGATCTGCCGGTCGAGCCTCGCCACATGCTCTCGGAAGAACGGCTTAATGACATGCGTCTTGTAGGCTTCGTACCGGCGCTCCATCATCGCGTGCAGCGAGCCGGGGCGGCCGCGGTCTCCCGCGAGCTTCGGCAGCGGCGCGAAGGTCAATGCCGGCGAGCCATCGAGGTCGCCCGGCATCAGGAAGCGCCCGGGCGGTAGGGTCGAAAGCGCCCGCTGGTCCTGTTTGCAGGCCCTGAGATAGCCTGCGAACACTTCCGCAAGACGCCGCGCCAGCGTTTCGTCGGCCGGCGCCGAAGCATCGACCGTTGCTGCAAGCTCACGCCACTCGGCTGAAAGCTCCTCGCGTACGGGCAAGTGTACCAGCTCGAACGCCTCATGCGAAAATTCGGCATAGCTCTTGCCGAGCAGCGGCAGGTCGAGCAGCCATTCGCCGGGATAATCGACGATGTCGACCGAAAGCCGGCCGCTGGAAAGCAGGCGGCCCCAGGCAGAGGCCGATTCATATTCGATAGTAAGCCTGAGCTCGGAGATGGCGCGGGTCGAATCCGGCCAGACTCGGTCGTCGACAAGCGCGCCGATATGGTCCTCGTACTGGAAGCGCGGCACCGCGTCGTCGGGCTGCTCTTCGAGGAAAGCGCGTGCGATGCGCCCCGACTTCTGCGCTTCGAACAGCGGCAGCCGGCCGCCATGGATCAGATTGTGAACAAAGGCCGAAATGAATACCGTCTTGCCCGCGCGCGATAGCCCTGTGACGCCCAATCTGAGCGTGGGCGAGAAGAGCCCGGTTGCACGCTCCGCGAGCGTGTCGAAGGCGATCAGCGCCTCGTCGGTGAAGGTCGTCAGCGATGTCGCCAAATTGTATCTCTCGGCTCGCGGCTTCCCGATATAGGCAAAGCCGCGGCGCTTTGAAATGGTGAGCGTGAGCGGAGTGCCGCCCAAACCGGTTGAGCGGGCATGCGACGGTTGCCCGACTGATCGGGCAACCTCAGAGATCTGCCGGCGTCAGGAATGCCTCGAGATAGCCCTTGCCGGGTGCGGCTTCGCTCAGCTTGCCGGGAAAGCGGATCACAGCCAGCGCCGATGTCGGGAAGCCCTGATGCAGCACGGCGTTCGCATGGGGGTCGCCCTCGCCGGAAAGCGCCTCTGCCACGTCCTCCATCATCGGGTTGTGGCCAACCAGGAGAACCTCGTTTGCGTCGGCCGTCTCGCGGATGAAATCGACATAGCCGGCAGCATCGGTGCTGTAGAGGGAATCGGAATAAATGACTCGGCCGTTATCGATATGGCGGGCGATCCAGTCGAGCGTCTCGCGCGCCCGCTTGGCCGAAGAGCACAGCACCAGTTCCGGAATGTAGGAGCAAGCCCGCATCGCGGCGCCGATCGCGTCGGCATCGGTTCGGCCGATCGGTTCGAGCGGCCGGTCGAAGTCGCGCATTCCAGGCTCTGCCCAGCCTGCTTTGGCGTGGCGCAGCATAAACAGACGGCTCATCGACGCTGGGTCCTCCCGGGCTCGGCCGGCTCATCTAAAGCATCGGACCCGAAAGTGGAAACCGGTTTCGGGAATAATCCGATGCGAGAGGAAAGCATCGGACCCGAAAGTGGAAACCGGTTTCGCGACTAATCCGATGCGTGAGATGAACGTCGGCGCCGAAAGTGGAAACCGGTTTTGAAGAAAATCTTGCTGAGAAAGGATCGGCCGATCTCGCGCAAAGCGCGGTTTGTGCGAATGCGGCGCCATAAAAAGCTGATGGCCTTCGCTGAATTTCGGCCACAAACTTAGTGAATAGCGCGCCAGTTCACGCCTTTCGCCTGACGCTGACAAATGCGTGAGAGGTAGTTTCTTTGGCCTTGTGCGGGTTTTTTCTGCCGAGTATATGGGCCCGCAAAACAATGGGTTGTGGGGTGAGTCGATGAACGACCTCGTTGATGCGGATTATATCCCCTCCGAAGACGAACCGTTCATGAACGAGCGTCAAAAAGCCTACTTCCGGGCCAAGCTCATAGCCTGGAAAAACGATATCCTCCGCGAAGCGCGCGAAACTCTCGAAATCCTTCAGCAAGAAAACGCCAATCACCCCGACCTCGCCGACAGAGCCTCTTCCGAAACCGACCGCGCGATCGAGCTTCGCGCCCGCGACCGGCAGCGCAAGCTGATCGCGAAGATCGACGCTGCGCTGCAGCGCATCGAGGAGGGGACATACGGCTATTGCGAGGAAACCGGCGAGCCCATCGCGCTCAAACGCCTCGATGCGCGTCCGATCGCGACCCTGTCGATCGAGGCGCAGGAGCGCCATGAGCGCCGCGAGAAGGTCTATCGCGACGACTGATCGGGAAGCGGGCGGCAGGGCCGGCTTTTGATTTGATGAATTCGAGGCGGCCTTCGGCCGCCTTAGCTGTCACGCCGCCTGCTTCGGCACCGGCCCGACATAGCGCGACTGGGGCCTGATCAGCCGACCGTTCATTTCCTGCTCGCGGGCATGTGCAATCCAGCCGATGATGCGCGCGGTAGCGAAGATCGATGTGAAGCTGTCCGCCGGGAAGCCGAGCGCATCGAGCAATACGGCGGTATAGAATTCGACATTGGTCTCGAGCGGCCGGTTCGGCTTTGTCTTGTGCAATATGTCGAGTGCCGCCTGTTCCACCGCTTCCGCAAGGGTCAGGCGGTTCGGCGCACCGCCGGCGCGGGCAAGCGCCTTCACCGCCGATTTCAGCGCGTCGGCGCGCGGGTCGCGCACCTTGTAAATGCGATGCCCGAAGCCCATCAGCCTGTCGCCGCGCGCGAGTGCCTGGATGAGCCAGGCTTCCGCCCTGGATGCTTCCCCGATCTCGTGCAGCATGTCGAGCACCGGCCCTGGCGCGCCGCCATGCAGAGGCCCCTTGAGCGCTGAAAGGCCGGCGATCACCGCAGATCCGAGCCCGGCCTTCGTCGAGGCAGCGATCCGCGCTGCGAAGGTGGACGCATTGAGGCCGTGCTCCGAGACTGTCGCGAGATAGGCGTTCAGCGCACGCTCTTCCGCCTGCGAAGCTGGAGCGCCGGAGGTCATCCGGATCATGTCTGCCGACTGGCCTATCTTCGGGTCTGGCGCGATGGCCTGCTGGCCGCCGTTGAATCGGATGATCGCGGGCGTCAGAACGGCCGCTGCCCCTGAGAGCATCAGCGCCGTATAAAGATCGTCGCCGTCTGGAATGAAGGACAGTCCTGCTCGAAGCGCCTCGACCGGCGACAACGCTGCGATTGCGGGGAGGTGCGGCTCCAGCCGCTGGAATGCGTGTCGACGTGCGGTGCCGATCGCGCGGGCGAGGCCTCGCTCATCGGGCAAATCGGGAAAGAAACCCTCGAATAACAGGTGTGCGACGGATTCGGCGGTGCCGTTACGGGCAAGTTCCTCTACCGGAAGGCCGCGTACTATCAGGCGGCCATTCGCCCCGTCGACATCCGAGAGCACGGTTTCGGCCGCGATCACATCATCGATTCCAGGCATGTATTTCTCCTTCGGATTCTCTTGAGATGTGTGATACGAACGGACGATCGTCAATCTTGATCAACATAATCAATATGCCTCACAATCGAATCGCTTGGCTGACATGGCTGCGTGGCTGAACCGCGACGAGACGCTCGACCTGCTCGGCATCAAGCCGCAGACGCTCTACGCCTATGTCAGCCGCAAGCTGATCGCTGCGCGGCCCGACCCGAAGGATCCACGCTACAGCCTCTATTCCCGCGCCGACGCGGAACGGCTCCTGGCGCGGCGAGGGCGCCGGGCGGCGGAGGTCGCCGAACATGCGATCTCCTGGGGAGAAGGCGTCCTGCCTACCTCCATTTCGACGGTTTCCGGCGGCAGGCTGTTCTATCGTGGCCGAGATGCGGTGAGGCTCGCCGGCAGGGCCACGTTGGAAGAGGTCGCCGCGTTGCTATGGGATGCGCCGGCCATTCCTTCCTTCCGCAAGCTGCTGGCGTTCGATGACGGCCGGCCGCCCGTCGAGGCCGCACTTTCGATGCTGGCTGGCGCCGCCGCTCGCTCCGACCCGACATTCGGCCGCGCGCCGGCTTCGCTGCTCGATGAAGCAGCCCTTCTGTTGTGTTCGACAGCCGCGGCCCTCGGCGCTGATCTTTCGAAGGGACTCGGGATTGCCGACGGCTTTGCTCGGCACTGGAAGTGTGACAGCCAGGCCACCGCGGCGATCCGGACGGCACTGGTGGTCTTGGCCGACCATGAACTCAACGCCTCGACCTTTGCCGCGCGGGTCACCGCCTCCACCGGGGCCCCGCTCGCCGCGGCCGCGCTTTCGGGGCTATCGACGCTGCTCGGACCGGTGCATGGCGGTGCGACGCTCAGGGTTCGCGCACTGTTCGGGGATGTCGAGCGTGTGGGCGCCCAGCGCGCGGTCCAGGAGCGTCTCGCGCGCGGCGAGCCGCTTCCCGGTTTCGGGCACCCTCTCTATCCCGATATCGATCCGCGTGGTGCCGTGCTTCTCGAACTGGTTCGCTTGCCGGCTGACCTCGATGAGCTGGCTCGATACGGATCGGCAGCCACCGGTTTGCAGCCGAATGTCGACTTTGCCACGGCCGCGATGGCGATGGCTTATGATCTGCCGAAGGATGCGGCTTTTCGGATATTCGCCGCGGCACGCATGGCAGGGTGGCTGGCGCATGCCATGGAGCAGGCGCGGAGCGGCCGGTTGATCAGGCCGCGCGCCCGCTATTCCGGGCCACCCCTGGAATTCACCTAATGCGATCGGAAGTCCGGCAAGTGTCGCCGCGGGAGCCTGCTACTTCTTGTTCGACAGCTCGCCGAGCAGGCGGTTCATCTCGTCTTCGAGCGACAGATCGCCCGACTTCTGCCTCTGGTTGGCATCGCCGCGGTTGCTGTCGCTGGCCGGTGCCTTTGGCGGATCGACCGGCTTCACCCGCGGTGCTGCAGGGGTGGCGATGCTGGCTGAGCCAGTGCCGCTACTCGGCGGGGGAGGAGGCGTGCGCGGCATCGAGAAGTTAGGCTCCTGGGCCGGCGGCAAGCGCACCGGTCCGGCCTTTGCCGCCGGTGCCGCCGGGGTCGCGGGCGCGGCCGCAGTCTTCGCCGGCTGCGAGGGGGCGCTCTGCTGCGCCGGTTGGGCGGGGCGTGCCTCCGTCCTCACGGGCTGCTGCACCGGCCGCTGCGGCTCGGAGCGAGGTTGCGGTGTCTCGGGCGGGCGCTGGCGTGCCGGGGCCTCGGCCAAAGGCTCAGCCTGCCCAGCAGGCCGTCGCGAGGGAGTGTGGAGCCTGATGTCGCGCTCGACGACGACGTCGGTCGGCCCGCCGATCAGGATCAGATGCTCGACATCGTCGCGGCGCACCAACACCAGCCGCCGCTGGCTGTCGACCGCGGCAGCGTCCATCACGGCGAGCCTGGTCTTGCGGTTTCGGCCGCCGGCGACGAATGTCCCGAAGGTCATGGAGCGGAAGATGCGGATGACGATGAGGACGATCACCAGGACGACGAGAGCCAGCACTGTCCACAGCACCGCGGGCGCGAAATTCGGCCCCGCCACGTCATTCAACCAGTCCATCGACATCTCCCCGCATCCATCTGGGCGCGAAAGGTAACGGTGCCGGCCGGCGACGGCAAGCAGCGTTTGGTGTCGCCCGCGGTCCTTTCATCGCAGTTGACCACACGTTTTTTAGGCTGCAATCCGGGTCGGGTCTTTCCGGTGTATAGAGAATGTGATTCAACCGGCTGGGCGCGAACGCATCAGAATGGCAAGCATTGGGCGAATGTCGAGGGAGACCCGCAGCGATTTCTACCCGGCGCCGATCGTGGACAAGGATCTGCGGTCCGGCGTGATCGCGCGCCTTGTCGTCTTCTTCATCGTGCTGACCGGCGCGTCTGTCGTCTTCGCAATATATCGGGAGCGTCTTGGCGATCCGTTCCTGCTCGGCATGCTGGGCGTTCTCGCCATGATCGGCGTGGGCTATCTTTTCGCAACGGCCATCGGCTTCGTGCAGATTGCGCCGCGCGCCAGCAATGACGAGCTCGCCAAAGCCTTCGCCGATTCCATGTCGCAAGGCCTCATCGTCACCGACCTCAAGGGCCGCATCATTTACGCCAATCGCGCCTATGCCGAGATGACCGGCGCAACAACGGCCGCCGACGTCAAGGCTGTCGAAGCCTTGCTTTCAGACGTTCCCGAAGCGTCTTCGACCGTCTACCGTCTCGCATCCGGCATCAAGGATGGCCAGGGTGGCGACGGCGAATTCCGGCTGGGCCAGGCGATCCGGCCGGGTGCGGAGCCCGGCGCGCGCTGGTACAGGCTGAGGGCCCGCACATTCAGCGTTCCAGGAGAGCGTCAGCCTCTCGCGGCTTGGCAGCTCGCCGATGTCTCGCGCGAGCGCGCCGAGCAGGAGCGGTTCTTCCTCGACCTGCAGCAGGCGATCGATCACCTCGACCACGCCCCGGCCGGCTTCTTCGCTGCCGACCAGGAGGGTCGAGTCACCTATATCAATGCCACACTCGCCGAATGGCTCGGCATCGACCTTGCAAGCTTCTCGCCGGGTGATGCGACGCTCCCCGAGATCATCGCCGGCGATGGAATCGCGCTTGTCCGCTCTGTCAGGGCCGAGCCGGGCACGACGCGCGACACCATCATCGACCTCGACCTCGCCAAGATGAACGGCGAGGCGCTCCCGGTGCGCTTCATGCATCGCGTCAGCGCCACGCGCGAAGGCGTGCCAGGGCCGAGCCGGACCATCGTGCTCAACCGTACGCTCGGGGAGGATTCCTCCGCCGAGCTGCGCGCCTCCGAGATCAGGTTCACGCGCTTCTTCAACTCGACGCCGATGGCGATCGCCGGCGTCGACAAAACCGGCCGGATTCTGAGGACCAACGCGCCTTTCCTGTCGCTGTTCTCCTCGGTGGTCGATCGCGACGCCGTCGACCGTCGCGTCAGGCTCGAGACCGTGGTTCACGAGCGCGACCGGGCCGCCTTTGCGGCTGCGCTCGACAAGGCGAAGCAGCGGCAGGCTAACATCGCGCCCATCGATACGGTGTTGCCCAACAACGAGGAGCGGCACGTCCGTTTCTACGTCAACCCGCTCGCTGACGGCGCCGCTGGCGAGGGGGCGGAGGAATCGGCAATCGTCTATGCCGTCGAGACGACCGAGCAGAAGGCGCTCGAGCTCAAGATGGCACAGACCCAGAAGATGCAGGCGGTCGGGCAGCTTGCGGGCGGCATCGCGCACGACTTCAACAACGTGCTCACCGCAATCATCATGGCCTCGGACCTCCTGCTCACCAATCATCGTCCGTCGGACCCATCCTTCCCGGACATCATGAATATCAAGCAGAACGCCAACCGAGCGGCTTCGCTGGTCAGGCAGCTGCTGGCCTTCTCGCGCAAGCAGACGCTCAGGCCCGAGGTGCTGAATCTCACCGACGTTCTCGCCGACCTCAGGATGCTTCTTGCCCGCCTCGTCGGTCCCGATGTCAGGCTCGCCATTGACCATGGCCGCGATCTTTGGCCGGTGCGCGCCGATATCGGCCAGTTCGAGCAGGTGATCGTGAACCTCGCCGTCAACGCGCGCGACGCGATGACGGAGGGTGGCGATCTCACCATTCGCACCCGCAATTTCGGCCTGGAGGAAAGCAGGTCATTCCACCATCGCGAGCTCATGCCCGGTGATTATGTCATGGTCGAGATCGAGGACACGGGTACCGGTATTCCACCTGATGTCATCGAAAAGATCTTCGAGCCATTCTTCACGACCAAGGAGGTGGGCAAGGGCACCGGCCTCGGCCTGTCCATGGTCTACGGCATCATCAAGCAGACCGGCGGCTTCATCTTCTGCGATTCCGAGGTCGGCAAGGGCGCGATCTTCCGCATATTCCTGCCGAGGCACGTCGCTCAGACGAAGCCGGCCGAGCCGGCGGCGGCGTCCGCGAACGGGCAGGGCGAGCTCATTTCGGCGAATGGCTTCCGTAACGGCGAGGCTGCCGCCAAGCCGCAACCCGAGCTCGCTCGCGATCTCTCCGGCACAGCGACCGTGCTGCTCGTCGAGGACGAGGATGCGGTCCGCATGGGCGGGGTAAGGGCGCTCACCTCGCGCGGTTATACCGTTCGCGAGGCATCGTCGGGCGTCGAAGCGCTCGAGATCTTCCGCGAGCTAGACGGCAAGGTCGACATCGTCGTTTCCGACGTGGTAATGCCCGAGATGGACGGGCCGACCCTGCTGCGCGAACTGCGCAAGCTGCAGCCCGACATCAAATTCGTCTTCGTCTCCGGTTATGCCGAGGATGCCTTCGCCAAGAACCTGCCCGAGGATGCGAAGTTCGGTTTCCTGCCGAAGCCCTTCTCGCTGAAGCAGCTCGCGACCGTCGTGAAGGAAGTGCTCGAAAGCTGACGAGAAATCGGCGCTATTGCGCGCCTCCCCGTGAACTGCTTCACTGAGCCATTCGCCCTGGGGAGGGGAATGAGACGGGTTGTCACTTCAGCTTGGCCGGTGCTCGATGCGGCGCGCCCTTTGATGCGCCCCGATGAAACGTCCCTATGACGCCGCACATCGAGGCGAGAAAGGGAGACTACGCCCCTGCCGTCCTGCTGCCCGGCGACCCTCAGCGCGCAGAATGGGCGGCCGAGAATTTCCTCGATGACCTCCGCTGTGTGAACCGCTGGCGCGGCGAGCCGGGTTTCACCGGAATATTCCGCGGCGTTCCGATCAGCGTCCAGTCGACCGGCATGGGCGGGCCTTCGCTCGCCATCTATGCGCACGAGCTGCTCGATGCCTATGGCGTTCGCACACTGATTCGCATCGGTAGCTGCGGAGGACTTATCGAAGAGGCGACGCTAAGGACGCTCGTGATCTCGCAGGCCGCATGTGGCGACAGCGCGGGCAATCGGCAGCTGTTCGCCCCGTTCGACTACGCGGCCTCGGCCGACTTCGGGCTGTTGAGGCTTGCCGCTGATCGTGCGGCAGCGCTGAAGCTCGACCACCTCATCGGTCGGACAGCCTCAAGCGACTTCTTCTACCACCCCGAAGGCCTGGAGCGCCTTGCCCGCCTCAGGCAATATGGTGTCATCGCCATTGATATGGAGACCAGCGCTCTCTACACGATTGCGGCGCGCTTCTCGGCTCGGGCGCTTTCGATCTGCACGGTGGTCGACAATATGATCACCAGGGATGCGATCGCTCCATCCGAGCGCCAGGAAGTGTTCCGGCCGATGATTGAGCTGGCGCTGGACATCGTCGCGGCGAACGGCGGCTGCTGAAGCGCTTTCTTTTCTGAGTGGAAGGCAGGTACCCATGCCTATCCCCAAAGATTTACCGCAGCGCGTATGCGCCTTCGCCTTGGCTGCTCAGGAGATAGGCATATATAAAAAATGCCTAAATAAAAGGCAGCTGCATTGTGCGCTGCGTAAAGATGCCTCAACCCCTCGATAGTTGGCGAAAGAACCTCCGCGAATCTGCATCAGGAATGGCGCGTAAGACGTTCTAAAACTGGGATTTATACCCGACATCCGAAAGCCGGATTTGCAAGTGGCACGGCGGTTGCATTGCTTTGTGCGATGCAACAACCGGTTCGGAGGCGTCATCCATGAGGGGAACTTACACAACCATAAAGGGCCTGGCCGCAGCCAGCGCCATCGCGGCGGGCCTTGCCGTTGCCGCTCCGGCCCACGCGGCCGACGAGACGATCAAGGTCGGCATCCTGCATTCGCTGTCGGGCACCATGGCGATTTCGGAGACGACGCTGAAGGACACCATGCTCTTCCTGATCGACGAGCAGAACAAGAAGGGCGGGCTGCTCGGCAAGAAGCTCGAAGCCGTCGTCGTCGATCCCGCCTCGGACTGGCCGCTATTCGCCGAGAAAGCCCGCGAGCTGATCGAGAAGGACAAGGTTGCCGCGGTGTTCGGCTGCTGGACCTCCGTCTCGCGCAAATCCGTGCTCCCTGTCTTCGAGGAGCTCGATAATCTGCTCTTCTACCCCGTCCAGTACGAAGGCGAGGAAAGCCAGCGCAACGTCTTCTATACGGGTGCTGCTCCGAACCAGCAGGCCATTCCAGCTGTCGACTATCTGATGAGCGAGGAAGGCGGCGCGGTGAAACGCTGGGTGCTCGAAGGCACGGACTACGTTTATCCGCGCACGACCAACAAGATCCTCGAAGCCTATCTCAAGTCCAAGGGCGTGCCCCCCGAGGATATCAGGATCAACTACACGCCCTTCGGCTTCTCCGACTGGCAGACCGAAGTTGCTGCGATCAAGGAATTCGGCTCGGCCGGCAAGAAGGCGGCAGTGGTCTCGACCATCAACGGCGATGCCAACGTGCCCTTCTACAAGGAGCTCGGCAATGCCGGGATCAAGGCCGAGGACATCCCTGTCGTCGCCTTCTCGGTAGGCGAGGAAGAGCTTGCCGGCCTCGACACCGCGCCGCTCGTCGGCCACCTCGCCGCCTGGAACTATTTCGAGAGCGTCGACACGCCTGAGAATGCCGAATTCATCAAGAAGTGGCACGAGTTCATCAAGAACGACAAGCGCGTCACCAACGACCCCATGGAGGCCCATTACATCGGCTTCAACATGTGGGTGAAGGCGGTCGAGAAGGCGGGCACCACCGACCCAGACAAGGTGATCGACGCGATCGTTGGCGTCTCAGTATCCAACCTCTCGGGCGGCTACTCGACCATGATGCCCAATCACCACATCACCAAACCCGTGCTGATCGGCGAGATCCAGGCCGATGGCCAGTTCGAGACGGTGTGGCAGACCCCGGGCCTCGTGGTCGGTGACGAATGGTCCGACTTCCTGCCGGACTCCAAGAACCTGATCTCGGACTGGCGTGCCCCGCTCTCCTGCGGAAACTTCAACGTCGCCAGCGGAAAATGCGGGGGAAAGGGCACCAACTGACGCGCAGCCAGCGTGTCGGGAACTTCTGACCGCGAGGCTTCCGGGCGGATCCTCCTCCCTCCGCCTGGAAGCCGAGATCAGGATGCAGGCGCGAATTTAACGATGCTTTTTGCCCCTTCGCACCCCCCTCTGGCCTGCCGGCCATCTCCCCCTCAAGGGGGGAGATTGGACGGCCGGGTTGCTTTCGCCAATCTGCAGCGTTGCAGATATAGAGCCGTCCGAAATGAAGGCCAATCTCCCCCCTTGAGGGGGAGATGGCCGGCAGGCCAGAGGGGGGTGCGAAGGGGCGCCCTGCTAGCCGTTCTCGCGCTGATTCTTGCATCCATCTCCGCCTTGGCGCTTCCCGCCCAAGCCGACGAAGCCTCTCTGCGCACCACCATCGCCAAATTCGCCACCGCCAAAGGCTTCCTCGCCATCGAAGCCGTCGTGCGGGAGCTCGTGTCAACCGGCGACCCGGCCGTCGGCAAGGTGCTTACCGCACTCTCCGAGGGCAATCTCAGCTTCCGCAAGTCCGACTCCGAGGTCTTCATCGTCAAGGAAGAGGGCGGCAGCGTCAGCCTTTTCGACCCGCTGAGCAGCGAGCCGGCCGGCCAGATGCAGAAATCCGAACTCACCAAGGTGAAGGTCAACAACGGGCTGCGCGGCGTCATCCGCGACATGCTGGGATCGCTGACGCTGGGCTCGCCTGACCCGACGGTACGCCTTGCGGCGGCCGAGACCATGTTCAGGAGCCCAGCCGCTGACACCATCCCCGCGCTCGATGCGGCGATCGCGAAGGAGACGGACACAGCCGTCAACACAAAACTCGAGCAGGCGCGAGCCGCCGCGGTGCTCGTTTCCGATCGTTCCGAGGCCGAAAAGCTGAGGGCCATCGACGTCATCAAAACGCGCGGCGACCGTGATGCGCTCTCGCTGCTTACCGCCTTCGCGGCAAGCGCCGAAGGCTCCTTGAAAGAGACCGCGACCGCAGCCGTCGCCGGCATCAACAGCACGCGCGCGGTCTGGGGTGCCGCTCAGAACGTCTGGCATGGCATCTCGCTGAGCTCCGTGCTGCTGCTCGCCGCAATCGGGCTTGCCATTACCTTCGGCGTGATGGGCATCATCAACATGGCACATGGCGAGATGGTGATGCTCGGCGCCTATACGACCTTTGTCGTGCAGGAGGTGATGCGCGCTCACGCGCCTGGTTGGTTCGATTGGTCGCTCGCCTTCGCGCTGCCACTTGCCTTCCTCGTTTCCGGGGCGGTGGGGCTGGCGATCGAGCGCGGCATAATCCGTTTCCTCTACGGTCGGCCGCTGGAGACCCTGCTTGCCACCTGGGGCATCTCGCTCATCCTGCAGCAGGCGGTTCGCACTATTTTCGGGCCGACCAACCGCGAGGTGGGCAACCCGTCCTGGATGTCGGGCGCCTTCGACCTCGGCCAGATCGCCATCACGTGGAACCGGCTCTGGATCCTGCTTTTTGCGCTAGCTGTTTTCGCTGTGCTGCTCGCCGTCATCAACCGCACGAACTGGGGCCTCCAGCTGCGCGCCGTGACGGCCAATCGACGCATGGCGTCGTCCATGGGTATTCGCACCCCCTGGGTCGATGCGCTCACTTTCGCGCTCGGCTCGGGCATAGCGGGCATTGCCGGCGTAGCGCTCAGCCAGATCGACAATGTTTCGCCCAATCTTGGCCAGGGTTACATCATCGACAGCTTCATGGTCGTGGTGTTCGGCGGTGTAGGCAATCTCTGGGGCATGCTCGTCGGCGCGCTTTCGCTCGGCATCGTCAATAAGTTCCTCGAGCCCTATGCCGGCGCCGTGCTCGGCAAGATCGTCGTGCTCGTCCTCATCATCCTCTTCATCCAAAAGCGACCGCGCGGCCTGTTCGCGCTGAAGGGCAGGGCGGTCGAAGCATGATGACGGGCCGTTTCTTCTTGGGCACAGCCGACCGCCGCGTCTCGACCATGATCGCGCTACTGGTTGCGGTAGCGATGGTCGTGCCGATCCTGGCGTTAGTCGTTCCGGCCGGCAGCGTGATGCACATGCCGCCCTACATGGTCGCGCTCACCGGCAAATATCTCTGCTACGCGCTGCTTGCGCTCTCGCTCGACCTGGTGTGGGGCTATTGCGGCATCCTGTCGCTCGGACACGCCGCCTTTTTCGCGCTCGGGGGCTATGCGATGGGCATGTACCTGATGCGCCAGATCGGCTCGCGCGGGGTCTACGGCAACCCGCTGCTGCCGGATTTCATGGTGTTCCTCAACTGGCAGGAATTGCCCTGGTACTGGTACGGCTTCGACCGGTTCTGGTTCGCCGCAATCATGATTGTGCTCGTGCCTGGCAGCCTCGCCTTCGGCTTCGGCTGGCTCGCCTTCCGCAGCCGAGTGACCGGCGTCTATCTGTCGATCATCACCCAGGCGCTCACTTACGCGCTGCTGCTTGCCTTCTTTCGTAACGACATGGGCTTTGGCGGCAACAACGGCCTCACCGACTTCAAGGACATCCTCGGCTTCAACGTCCAGGCCACGCCTACCCGCGTAGCGCTGTTCTCGGCGAGCGCGCTGATCCTGGCGCTTGCCGTTTTCGTCACCTGGCGCATCGTCACCTCCAAATACGGTAAGCTGTTGGTCGCTGTGCGCGACGCCGAGAGCCGCACACGCTTCCTCGGCTGGCGGGCGGAGAATGTGAAGCTCTTCGCCTTCACCGTCTCGGCAGTAATGGCCGGCGTCGCCGGCGCGCTCTATGTCCCGCAGGTCGGAATCATCAACCCCGGCGAGTTCGAGCCGGGCAACTCCATCGAGGTGGTCATCTGGACGGCGGTGGGTGGCCGCGCCACGATCGTCGGACCGATCGTTGGCGCGGTCTTGGTCAACGCAGCGAAATCCTGGTTCACCGGCGCATTGCCGGAGCTGTGGCTGTTCGCTCTGGGAGGCCTGTTCGTGCTGGTCACGCTGTTCTTGCCCAAGGGTATCGTCGGCGTGTGGGGTGAGTGGCGTTCTGCACGCCATGTGCGGGCCGCCAAGCCAGGCGAGCGGATCGAGGTCGAGGCTCCCGCCGCGATCGCGCGCCCGGCTGCAAAGCCGGCCAGCTGGGTACCGCCGCAAGATGCCTCGATCAAGGCACAGCCTGCGGAGTGACACCCATGAGCCACAATCGAACCAGCCGCAGCCACACGATCCTTTATCTCGACGGCATCTCGGTCTCCTTCGATGGCTTCCGCGCCGTCAACAATCTGTCCTTCACGGTCGACAAGGGCGAGATGCGGGCGATCATCGGCCCAAATGGCGCCGGCAAGACGACGATGATGGACATCGTCACCGGCAAGACCCGGCCCGACGAGGGCGAGGTCTTCTTCGACGGCGATATCGATCTCACGCGCCACGACGAGGCGGAGATCGCCATGATGGGCATCGGCCGCAAATTCCAGAAGCCGACCGTGTTCGAGAGCCATACTGTCGAAGACAACCTGCTTCTTTCGCTGAAAGGCCCCCGGTCGATCCTGCCGGCCCTGTTTCACCGCCGCTCCGCCGCGGAAGCGAAGCGCATCGACGACATCCTGGGCATGATTCGGCTGGCTGACCGCCGCGATGCGCTGGCGGCCAGCCTGTCGCATGGCCAGAAGCAGTGGCTTGAGATTGGCATGCTGCTCGCCCAGGACCCCAAGCTCCTGCTCGTAGACGAGCCGGTCGCCGGCATGACCGACGCAGAGACCGAGGAGACGGCCCGGCTCCTCAAGGACATCGCAGAGAGCCATTCGGTGGTGGTGGTCGAGCACGACATGCATTTCGTGCGCGAGCTTGGCGTGAAGGTCACCTGCCTGCACGAGGGCTCGGTGCTCTCGGAAGGCACGCTCGACTTTGTCTCCGCCGACGAGCGGGTCATCGAAGTTTATCTCGGAAGGTGACCATGTGGTGGCGGGTGGACATTGAGAGGTTTGCTGGCGGTTGCGCTGCCGGAAAAACCACGACCGACATGCCGCCAAGCCTGACGATTTTCACCAACCCCCTCTGGCGTACCGGAAGGACCGCCACCTCCGCTGTCAACAGTGGAGGCGCAGGGGGACCAGAGCGGGCAGATGGGGGCAGTTTACTTCTTCCCGCGCACGCCAAGATGCGCGTTGCCGAGCCCTATCTGCGGGAAAAAGTAAACTGTCGCCGGCAACCGAACCGGGAGCCTGCCCGTGCTTGAGGTCACCAGCGCCACTCTCCACTACGGCGCGGCGCAGGCGTTGCGCGGCGTCTCGCTGAAGGCGCCGGCGGGCAAGATCACCTGCGTGCTTGGGCGCAACGGCGTCGGCAAAACCAGTTTGATGAGATCGATCGTCGGCCATCACCGGCTGACGTCGGGAAGCATAGCCTTCGAGGGGAAGGCGCTCGACCGGAGCGCGGCGTACGACCGCGCCCGGTCGGGCATCGCATTCGTGCCGCAGGGCAGAGAGATCTTTCCGTTGCTCACGGTACGTGAGAATTTGGAAACGGCCTTTCCGTCGTTGAAGCGCGCCGAACGTGCGATCCCGGACCACGTTTTCGGGCTGTTTCCGGTACTGAGAGAAATGCTGTCGCGCAGGGGCGGCGACCTCTCCGGCGGCCAGCAGCAGCAACTCGCGATCGGCCGCGCCCTGGTCATGCGGCCAAAGCTGCTCGTGCTCGATGAGCCCACCGAAGGCATCCAGCCCTCGATCATCAAGGAAATCGGCCGCGCCATCCTTTATCTGCGCGATCAGTTCGGCATCGGCATCTTGCTGGTCGAACAATATCTCGACTTCTGCCGCGACCTTGCCGACGAGGTGAACATCATGGAGCGCGGCGAGATCGTGCACACTGGCCCGGCTGAAGACCTCGACAGGCCGGAAATCCGCAAGCTGCTGACGGTGTGATCGATCAACGGCGATTGACAGCCATCTTTAGGATCCGCGTCCGCCGCTGTTGCGGGTAAGCGCTATGCAGCTCCTGTGGCAACGTCACGGGCCACAAATTCCGCGTCGAGCGTGGCATTACGCAACGTGTGAGGGAAGGGAGGTGACCGAGATGGTTTTCTGGTTTCGGCTCGCATGAGACTGCCGATGCTTCGGCGTCGTTGCGGGAAAGGTCAAACTATCCTCGGAGTGGCCTCGTACGAGGGGAACTGGAAACTCCTGCGCCGGCGTTGTAGGAGGTGTTCGAATTCTCCTGCAGAAAGCGGAGCGATGAGAGCTGTCTTCGTCCAATTGCAATGCGCGCCCGGCCGCACCTATGAGGTGGCCGATGCGCTTTATGAGAAAGAGATCGTCTCGGAGCTCTATTCGACGAGCGGCGAATACGATCTCCTGATGAAAATCTACATCGAGGACGAATCCGATATCGGCAAGTTCATAAACGAACAGATCGCAGTCGTCCCCGGCATCGTGCGCTCGCTGACGACGCTGACTTTCAAGGCATTCTAAAATAGTCGGCCGTGAAGAATTGCCAAGTCGCTGATTTGCAGTGGGAATTTGGGGCAGTCGAAGCTGCCGATTTTGCCGGAAAATAAGTCTTCGGCTGGGGATTCCTTGCAAAATGGATTTGTGATTCCGT
>NZ_JAWRCU010000031.1:0-32523 GCF_033542235.1 Mesorhizobium sp. BAC0120
CCGCCGGCTACAACTTCCGCCGCCTCATCCGCTGGCTCAGTCTTTTGCTGTGCCTGATGCTGGCTGCCTTCAGCACTCAGCTTCGCCTCGTATCAACGTGAAATCGCAATAGTTCACGGTCGACTAGCTGAAGCAGGCGCCCACTCCGGTTCGGCTTGGCGCGTCGGACCCCCCACCCTGAATCCCTCCCCACAAGGGGGAGGGGGGCACCAGCGCCGCGCCTTTAACGCATTGTCACCAGACCAGCGGGATCAACCGGTAGCGTACTCGCGCTGCGTAGTCGCCATAGCCTTGCAAGCCGCCGCGCAACGCCTTCTCCTCGATGTGGATTCGAATGACCAGCAGGACGACGAACACCAGCACGGTTGCCAGCCCCAACCAGGACCCGAGCAACAATGCGGTGCCGATGAAGAAGAGGACGGCTCCGGCATACATGGGATGGCGGACATAGCTATAAGGGCCGGTCGTGATGACTTGCTGGCCGCGGCTCTCCTGGATTTTCACAACTGGTGCGGCAAAGCTGTTTTCCAGCATCGTGCGAGAGGAGATCCAGATCGAAAGCAGTAGAAGAAACGCGCCGACCAACTGAAGCCATGCTGGCACGGCTGTCCAGCCAAAACGGACGTCGAGCCCCATGAGCGCCAACCAGGCGAAGACGGCAAGGAGGAGCACGCTGAGCAGCACCTTGTCTGCGACGGGCTGGTCCTTCTGGATCGGCGAGCCCAACCGTTCGTTCATGAGTCCGGGATTGCGGCTAGCCAGCCATGCGCCCAGGGTGAAGCTCAGCGCCACCATCAATGCTAGAAACGCCCATGCGCCCGGCCAATTCAGCGTTCCTGCCGACAGGAAGAGCACTGCGCCCATGATCCCGAACCACAGGATCGTTTGGACAATCAGCCTCGCAACCATGGGCCCACCTTCCGCAAACGATCCCGCCTGGCAGCATTTGCCCTTTTGAATGCTGGTCTAAGATATCGACCGAGGGGCTGAAATTTCAATGCGGGGGCGCATCGCGGAGCCTTCTGCTTTATTGTTGGCGCTGCCCCTCACCCATACCCTCTCCCCGTGAAGGACGGGGAAAGGGGGTCGTCATCGTCGCGCTCAACCTTCTCCGCAGTCGAATGGCTCTGCATGGGGAGGGTGAAGCGCCAACGTCGAAGTTCCCCTCTCCCCGTCCTTTACGGGGAGAGGGTAAGGGTGAGGGGCAGCGACCTCAGGCGAACTGCAGAACGCTCCAGCCGGCCGAGCCGGCCTTGCGCCGCAGACACTACAGCCCCCGCACCTCGAAAGGCTGTGGCTCGGCAAGCGCGAGCGGGTTGAGCAGCGGCAGGCCGAAATCGGGCGCTTCGATCTCGAATACGTCGCCGGCTTCCGTCTTGATCCCATCTGCGAAGGAGAGCGTGGCCGTCCCGAACATATGGACATGCACGTCGCCCGGCTGGCGGAACAGTCCGTACTTGAAATGATGGTGCTCGAGATTGGCGATCGTGTGCGACATGTTCGCCTCGCCGGAGAGGAACGGCTTCTCCCAGATCGTGTTGCCGTCGCGCAGGATGCGCGAGGTGCCGCGGATGTCCTCGGGCAATGCGCCCACCAGGATCTCCGGTCCGAAGGAGGCGTTGCGAAGCTTGGAGTGGGCAAGCCAAAGATAGTTCACCCGCTCGGTGACGTGGTCGGAGAACTCGTTGGAGAGCGCAAAGCCGACGCGGAAGGGCGTGCCGTCGTCGCCGATCACATAGATGCCGGCGATCTCCGGCTCCTCGCCGGAGTCCTTGGCAAAATTCGGCGAGACCAGCGGCTGGCCGGGCGCGACGGCGAAGGCGCCGTTGCCCTTGTAGAACCATTCCGGCTGCACGCCGACTTCACCCCCGGTCGGCTTGCCGCCTTCAAGGCCCATGCGGAACATTTTCATGGAATCGGTGAGGTTCTCTTCCCCGTCCGATGCGAGCTTCTTGTGCATGGAATCGCGGGTTGCCGCGGAGCCGAGATGGGTGAGGCCCGTGCCCGTGAGGTGCAGATGCGCCGGATCGGGATGGCTGATCGGCGTGCGCAGGCGGCCCTCGGCATAGGCGGCCGCAAGGTCGACCGTCTCACCGAGCCCGATCTCGTCGATGACGCCGTCGAGCGTCTTTCCCGCGCGTGCCGCTGCTAGCGCCAGCGCGTACACGGTGGTTTGGCCGTTCAGCAACCAGGTGCCGCGCTCGAGGCGCACCGCGACTCGGGTCACCCCATTGGCGTCCGTCAGTTCGGAAATCAGCATCTCGCCTCCGCTCAACCCTTGTTGTTCTTGTTGTAGACGTCGAAGACGACCGCGCCGAGCAGCACGAGCCCCTTGACCACCTGCTGCCAGTCGACGTTGACGCCCATGATGGACATCCCGTTGTTCATCACGCCCATGATGAAGCCGCCGACGACCGAGCCTGCCACGTGGCCGACGCCGCCCATCGCCGACGCGCCGCCGATGAAGACCGCTGCGATGACGTCGAGCTCGCTGCCAAGGCCCGCCGCCGGCACCGCCTGGCCCAGCCGAGCTGCGATGATCAATCCGCCCAGCGCAGAGAGCACGCCCATATTCGTGAAGACGATGAGGGTGAGCCTCTCGGTGTTGATGCCTGAGAGCTGTGCGGCCTTGGGGTTGCCGCCCATGGCGTAGACCCTGCGCCCGACCACCATCTTCCTGGTGACGAACACGAACAGCGAGATCAGCAGGCCCATCACCACGAGCACGATCGGCAGGCCCTTATAGGTCGCGAACTGATAGATGAGGAAAAGAGCGAGCGCTCCGACCACCGCCGTCTTGACCGCGAACAGCGCAAAGGGCTCGGCGCGATAGCCGTGTTTCTCGCGGATGCGGCGCGCGAGCAGCCCGAAATAGATGTAGGCGGCGACGCCCAGTATACCGATCACGACGGTGGTCATGTGCAGCACGACGCCGCTGCCCACGATGGTCTTGCCGGCCGCGTTCACAGTCGGCGCGACCAGCGTCAGCGGCCCGATGACGTCTGGAATGAAGCCGGAGCTAAGCTGCTTGAAGGAATCCGGGAGTGGACCGACCGAGGAGCCACCGCCGAGCAGCGCCTGGCACATGCCGCGGAAAATCAGCATGCCGGCCAGCGTGACGATGAAGCTCGGTATTCTATGGTAGGCTATCCAGTAGCCCTGTGCCGCCCCGATCGCCGCGCCGACGATGATGCAGATGATCGAAACCACCAGCGGATTGCTGAAGAAGCCGAGCGGCCAGATCACCATCATCATCGCCGCCAGCGCGCCGATGAAGCCCGCGACCGAGCCGACGCTGAGGTCGATATGGCCGGACACGATCACCAGCAGCATGCCGAGCGCCATGATGATGATGAAGCTGTTCTGCTGGACCAGGTTGCTGAGGTTCACCGGTTTGAACAGCGTTCCATCCGTGGTGTACTGGAAGAACAGCATGATTATGATAAGGGCCAGGACGAGCCCGTATTCGCGCAGATTGCCGACGACTTCCGAAACCGCGTAGCGCGGTCCCGTTTGGACATCCTCGGCGACGCCGCTCTTGGGCGTGGGAACAGTTTCGGTGCTCATGCTACTTTTGCCTCTCCGCGAACGATGGCGCGCATGATCTTCTCCTGGCTGGCGTCGCTCGCCGCCATTTCGCCGACGATGCGACCTTCGCTCATCACGTAGATTCGATCGGTTATGCCGAGCAGTTCGGGCATTTCCGACGAGATCACGATCACCGCTTTGCCTTCTGCGGCGAGCTGTCCGATGATCGTGTAGATTTCATATTTGGCGCCGACGTCGATGCCGCGCGTGGGCTCGTCGAGGATCAGCACGTCGGGGTTCGCAAAAAGCCACTTGCTCAGCACCACCTTCTGCTGATTGCCGCCCGAAAGATTGCCGGTTTTCTGATAGGCGCTGGACGAGCGGATGTTCGTCCTTTTTCGGTAGTCGTTGGCAACCCTGAGCTCGCGAAGGTCGTCGACGACGCCGCGACGCGACACGCCCTTCATGTTCGCAAGGCTGATGTTGTGCTTGATATGGTCGATGAGGTTCAGCCCGTAGGTCTTGCGGTCCTCGGTGGCGTAGGCGATGCCGCTTTCCACGGTGCGGGCCACGGTGGAGGTATCGACCTTCTTGCCGTGAAGCCACACCTCGCCGCTGATCTTGGTGCCGTAGCTGCGACCGAAAATGCTCATGGCGAATTCGGTGCGGCCGGCACCCATGAGCCCGGCGATGCCGACGACCTCGCCCTTCTTCACTTGCAGGTTGATACCTTTGATCACTTGCCGGTCGGGATGGAGCGGATGGTAAACTACCCAGTTCTTCACCTCGAAGATCGTCTCGCCGATGTTCGGCTCACGCGTCGGATAGCGGTCTTCCAGCGAGCGGCCGACCATCGACGTGATGATCCGGTCCTCGTCGATCTCGTCCTTGGCGAGCGTCTCGATGGTTTGCCCGTCGCGCAGAATAGTGACGTGGTCGGCAACGCGGCTGACTTCGTTGAGCTTGTGCGAGATGAGGATCGAGGTGATGCCCTGGCGCTTGAACTCGAGAAGCAGGTCGAGCAGTGCCTGGCTGTCCTTCTCCGAAAGGCTGGCCGTCGGCTCGTCGAGAATGAGAAGCTGCACTTCCTTGGAGAGAGCCTTGGCGATCTCGACCAGCTGCTGCTTGCCGACTCCGATATTGGTGATGAGGGTCTTGGGATCCTCGCTGAGGCCGACCTTCTTCAGGAGGACCCGGGTCCTCGCCTCGTTGGCATGCCAGTCGATCACGCCGTGCTTTGCCTGTTCGTTGCCGAGAAAGATGTTCTCGGCAATCGACAGCATAGGTACGAGCGCCAGTTCCTGGTGGATGATGACGATACCGAGCTTCTCGCTGTCATGGATGCCTTTGAAATGCACATCCTGCCCGCGATAGGTGATCGTGCCGTCATAGGTGCCGGTGGGATAGACCCCGGACAGAACCTTCATCAGCGTCGACTTGCCAGCGCCGTTCTCGCCGACAATGGCATGGATCTCGCCGTCTTCGACACTCAGATTGACGTTCGAGAGCGCCTTGACGCCTGGGAAGGTCTTGATGATGCCGCGCATCTCGAGGATGGTCGATGCCATCGCTGACTGTATTCCTCTTCGGGATAGACTGGACGGGATGAAATTAGCGGCCTTATGCGGCAACGAAAAGGGGCCCCGCATAGCAGGGCCCCGCGCTTTCGATTTTGTGATTACTTCAGCTCTTCCGGCTTGATGTAACCGGAATCGACGACGATCTTCTGGTAGTTGGTCTTGTCGACCTCGACCGGCGTCAACAGAATCGAGGGTACGACCTTGACGTCGTTGTTGTAGGTCTTTTCGTCGAGGCCTTCCGGCTTGCCGCCCGACAGGACCTTGTCCGTGAGTTCGACCGTCGCCTTGGCGAGATCGCGGGTGTCCTTGAACACCGTCGAGTACTGCTCGCCCGCGATGATCGCCTTGACCGACGCGGTCTCGGCATCCTGGCCGGTGACGATCGGCCAGGGCTGATCGGCAGAGCCGTAGCCAACGGCGCGCAGCGACGCGATGATGCCGCGCGACAGACCGTCATAGGGAGCGAGCACGCCGTCGACGCGGCTGCCGTCAGAGTAGTTGGCCGACAGCAGGTTGTCCATGCGGGCCTGAGCGGTCGCGGCGAGCCAGCGCAGCGTGCCGACCTTGTCCATGCCCATCTGGCCGGACTTGATCTTGATCGTGCCGTTATCGATCAGCGGCTGCAGCACGCTCATGGCGCCGTTGTAGAAGAAGAAGGCGTTGTTGTCGTCCGGCGAACCGCCGAAAAGCTCGACGTTCCACGGCTTGGTGTCGGGGAAGCGTTCCTTGAGCCCCTTGACGAGCGAATTGGCCTGGAGCACGCCGACGCCGAAATTGTCGAACGTCGTGTAGTAGTCGACGTTCGGCGTCTTCTTGATCAGGCGGTCATAGGCGATGACGACGATGCCGGCATCGGCTGCCTTCTGCAGCGCGTCAGCCATGGTCGTGCCGTCGATCGACGCGATGATCAGGGCCTTCGGGCCTTTCGTGATCTCGTTTTCCAGCTGCGCCAGCTGGTTTGCGATGTCGTCCTGCGCATATTGCAGGTCGACGGTATAGCCTTTCGCCTCGAGCTGAGACTTGACGGCATCGCCGTCATTGATCCAGCGCTGCGAGGTCTTGGTCGGCATCAAAACGCCAACCAGCCCTTTTTCCTCGGCCTGGGCCGTAACGGTCATGGCCACGACGCCAAGCGCCGCGGCTGCGACCAATGATTTGAAGATCTTCACTGAACTCTCCCTTTTCTCAACACGAAACCCGCCCCGGCGTCCAGCGCATCCGCGCAAGCCCGATTTGCAAAACAGCCACCGCGTCTGGTGTGCGTACCCTCCCAAGCCGCCGAGGCGTCTTCCGATTGAGCACACGGCACCGCCGCGCGCCGGCAACGCTCGTGGCGGGGGACGTTGGATTAGAATTGATATAACTGTCAAATGCGTTTTGTGACATTTGATATGCCGGAAGTGATATATCTGCCGGTGTCCGGGGACAGTCAGGGCCGAAGGGCGGCCGAGGCGAGGGTTGGGAAGCGGCAGGATGACGATTGACAGGCTCAGTGAGCAGGAAACGGAGGGCGAAAGCCTGCTGCGCGGCGGGCTGAAGCTCAGCCATATGCGCCTGATCGTCGTCCTCGACGACCATGCCAAGGTGAGCGCGGCCGCCCAGGTGCTCAACATTTCGCAGCCTGCGGCTTCCCGCATGATCGCCGAGATGGAGGACATTCTCGGGGTCAAGCTCTGCGAGCGCATGCCGCGCGGCATCGCGTTGACGCCTGCCGGCCAGGCGCTGGCGCGTCGGGCGCGCACCGTGCTCCTGGAAATGCGCGAGGCGGACCGCGAGATCTCCGACCTGAAGAGCGGCAAGGGCGGGCGCGTGTTCATTGGTTCGGTTACGGCACCTGCAATCGATCTTGCGGTGCCGGCTATCCGGCTCGTCCGAGAACGCCACCCGCGCATCGAAATCAACATAGAGGTCGACAACAGCAACGTGCTGGCGCGCGAGCTCCTTGCCTCGCGCCACGATTTCATCCTGGCCCGCATCCCGGATGACCTCAATCCGCGTCTCTTCGAGAGCAGGATGGTCGGCATCGAGAAGGCCTGTCTTATCGTGCGTCGCGGGCACCCGCTTCTGGCACGTCGGGCGGTGCCGATCGAAAGTCTTGCCGCCTATGACTGGGTGTTCCAACCGAGCGGCACGCTGCTGCGTCGCACGATCGAGGCGCTGTTTCTGGCCCGCAACGCGGCCTTGCCGGAGCGCATCCTCAACACGAGTTCGCTGCTGCTCACGCTGGTGATGGTGGCTCAGTCGGAGGCGATCGCGCCCGTCTCCGTGGAAGTCGCGACCTTCATCAAGGACGAGGCGGGACTCTCCGGCGCGATAGAGATGCTGCCGATCGATTTCGAGATCACGGTGCAGCCTTACAGCCTCATCACGGCCAGGAACCGGGCGCTCTCGCCGGCCGCGCGCATGCTCTATGCCGAGATCGAAAGGAGCATGCGGCACGGCACGCCAGCTTCTGCCTCACGCTGATCTCGCTTCGCTCTTGGCCCAATCGCCGCCGGCGCGACGTGCCTTGTCATTTCAGGTGAATTTTGCCAGAAGCGCCGTTCTGCGGCTAGAATCCGTGGATTCGCCGCCAAATTGTGCGAAAAACGGTCGATCCGGCCGATTCGCGTCTCGGAAAGACCGGAAAATGTCTGCGATCGAAGCCGGCGTACGCGCGCCGGGTAGCCCTTGGCGCGACGAGATACGCGCGACGCTTTCGCTGAGCTGGCCCATGGTTCTGACGAACCTCGCGCAGGTGGCCATGACAGCGACTGACGTCATGCTGATGGGCTGGGCCGGTCCGAAGATGCTGGCTGCCGGCGCGCTCGGCTCCAACCTCTATTTCGCGCCGCTGATCTTCGGCCTCGGGCTCATCACCGCGACGGCGCCGATGATGGCGACGGAACTCGGACGCAACCGCCATTCCGTGCGGGACATCCGCCGCACGGTGCGTCAAGGGCTGTGGATCGCCGTGCTGGTATCCCTTCCGATCTGGCTGCTGCTTTGGCATGTCGAGTCGATCCTGCTGGCTATGGGCCAGGATCCCGCTTTGGCGAAGGAAGCCGGCATCTATGTGCACTGGCTCCAATGGGCCCTGCTGCCCTTTTACGGCTACATCGTGCTGCGTTCCTTCCTCTCGGCGCTGGAGCGACCGCGCTGGGCACTCGTCATCGTCGTGATCGCAGTCATTTTCAATGGGCTCGCTGCCTGGTGCCTGATCTTCGGCCATTTCGGCCTGCCGAGAATGGGCATCGCCGGCTCGGGGCTGGCGACGACGCTCTCGAGCGCGCTGATGTTCGTAGGGCTCGCCGTCGTGGTCTCGGTGGAGCGGCAGTTCCGGCGCTATCGTCTGTTCGGCCGCTTCTGGCGGGCCGACTGGCCGCGCTTTTGGGCACTGTTGAAGCTCGGCCTGCCGATCGCCGGCACTCTGGTATTCGAGGTTTGGATATTCAATGCGGCGGCGCTGCTGATGGGTTTGATCGACGCCGCCTCGTTGGCCGCGCACGCGATCGCCATCCAGATCGCGTCGATCGCCTTCATGGTGCCGATGGGAATCGGCCAGGCGGCCACCGTCCGCGTCGGGCGCGCCTTCGGCGCCGGCGACGCCGTCGGCGTCATGCGCTCCGGATGGACGGCCTATGCGCTCGGCGTCGGCTTCATGTCGCTCACGGCCCTGACGATGGTGCTGTGGCCGCGAGTGCTGATCGGCGGCTTCATCGAGGTCGACGATCCCGTCAACGCAACGGTCGTCGGGCTCGCCGTGACATTCCTTGCCTTTGCTGGCCTCTTCCAGATCTTCGACGGCGCGCAGGCGGTGGCCCTCGGCATGCTTCGAGGCTTGCACGACACGCGGCTGCCGATGATCTATGCCGCGATCGGCTACTGGGGCGTCGGCCTGCCGCTCGGCGCGATGCTCGCCTTTCATTTCGGCTTCGCCGGCGCCGGCATCTGGACCGGGCTGTCGAGCGGACTGGCGGTCGTCGCGGTTCTGCTGCTCGCCCGCTGGCTGAGACGTGAGCGCCATGGCCTGGTGCCGGCACAAAGCTGAACGAAGCTGGGGAGAGGAACGCGACCATGGCCGACAGACCGAACCCCTCGGCCCGTTCGGCCTACAAAGCTTTCCGCACGATCACCACGCGCTGGATGGACAATGACACCTACGGTCATATGAACAATGTCGTCCACTACAGCCTGTTCGATACGGCGGTGAACGGTTGGCTGATCGATCAGGGAGTGCTCGACTTCAGGGTCGGCAAACAGGTCGGCCTGGTCGTCGAGACCGGCTGCCGCTATTTCTCAGAAATCGCCTTTCCGGACACCGTCACCGCCGGGCTCCGCGTCACCAGGATCGGCACCTCGTCCGTACGCTACGAGGTCGGGCTGTTCCGCAACGAAGATGTCACTGCTGCCGCCGAAGGCTTTTTTGTCCACGTCTATGTCGACCGGCAGACGCGCCGGCCCGAGCCGCTCTCTGAGCCGCTGCGGCTTGCACTCAGCCGCCTGATTTTGCCATCCTAGCAGGGTGGAGGCAGTCGCCGTGTGGACGTATAGGGCAAAAGCTCTTAACTCGACGGAGTCCCGCGCCACAGTTTTCATGTGCTATAGGGCGCAGGTGACGGCGATCGACTAGAAGGCCTGCTTGTCTGCCGATCGCGCTTTGGTGAGGAAGGACGCCCACGGATCATGCCCACGACCGACATCGCTCGCCGGGTCTACGATCACACCTGGAAGCTCGATCCGATCATCCGCAGCCTGCTCGACACCGATTTCTACAAGCTGTTGATGCTGCAGATGATCTGGGGCCTTTACCCGGACGTCGACGCAACCTTTTCGCTGATCAACCGTACGACCTCCGTGCGGCTCGCCGAGGAGATCGACGAGAGTGAGCTGCGCGCGCAGCTCGACCATGCGCGCTCGCTGCGCTTCTCCAAGAAGGAGATGATCTGGCTCGCCGGCAATACCTTCTACGGCCGCAAGCAGATATTCGAGCCCGAGTTCCTTGCCTGGCTCGAGGATTTCCAGCTGCCGGAATACGAGCTCAGAAAGCATGACGGCCAGTATGAGCTGCATTTCGCCGGGCCGTGGATGTACACCACGCTCTGGGAGATCCCTGCGCTCGCCATCATCAACGAGCTGCGGTCGCGCTCGGCGATGAGGGACTACGGCCCTTTCACGCTCGATGTGCTCTATGCGCGCGCCAAAGCCAAGCTATGGACGAAGGTCGAGCGGCTGAAACGCTACCCCGACATCCGCATTTCCGATTTCGGCACGCGCCGCCGGCATAGCTTCCTGTGGCAGCGCTGGTGCGTGGAGGCGCTGAAGGAGGGCATCGGAGAGGCTTTCACCGGTACCAGCAACGTGAAGCTCGCCATGGACACCGATCTCGAAGCGCTCGGCACCAATGCGCATGAGCTGCCCATGGTGCTGGCCGCGCTCGCCGATTCTGAGGCAGAGCTGAAGCAGGCGCCTTACCAGGTGTTGCAGGATTGGCAGCGCTACTACGGCGGCAACCTGTTGATCGTGCTCCCCGACACTTTCGGCACCGCCGCCTTCCTGCGCGGGGCGCCCAACTGGGTTGCCGAGTGGACCGGCTTCCGTCCGGACAGCGCGCCGCCGATCGAGGGCGGCGAGAAGATCATCGAGTGGTGGCGCTCGAAGGGCAGGGATCCGAAATCCAAGCTGCTCATCTTCTCCGACGGGCTC
Source organism: Mesorhizobium sp. BAC0120 (assembly GCF_033542235.1). NCBI lineage: Bacteria > Pseudomonadati > Pseudomonadota > Alphaproteobacteria > Hyphomicrobiales > Phyllobacteriaceae > Mesorhizobium > Mesorhizobium sp. BAC0120. The sequence continues at coordinate 10,794 of NZ_JAWRCU010000031.1, forward strand.
GACGTCGACGCGATCGAGGAGACCTACAAGCATTTCCGCGGCAAGGTTCGCATGGCTTTTGGCTGGGGCACCAATCTCACGAACGATTTCGAAGACTGCGCACCGACAGCCAATCCCGGACTGACGGCGATCTCGCTGGTCTGCAAGGTGACTAGCGCCAATGGCCGGCCGGCAGTGAAGCTGGCGGACAATCCCGCCAAGGCGACCGGCGAGCCGGAGGAGATCGCGCGCTATCTGAAGCTGTTCGGAGGGACTGACAGGGTGCGGCACGCCGTGAAAGTGTGATCATCAGAGCATTGCGTCTAGTTCCGTGTTGTCTCGATCGATTGACCCCCATGGCCGGATAGCCTGCTCGGAGGCTGGTGCTGTTATCCCGGACGCTGGTCACCCGCTCCGCTTCTGGCGCATGGCGGTCCTATATGGAAGGCGCGACGCTGACGACCCCCTCCCCCTTGTGGGGAGGGATACAGGGTGGGGGTCTGAAGCGCGCCAAGCCGAGCCGGAGGTGCTATCTGCTTCAGCAAGTCTTGCAGGGTAATCGCTGGGGAACCCCCACCCTGTATCCCTCCCCACAAGGGGGAGGGGGACACCGGCGCTGTGCCAGGTGCGACTACCCTGCCATTGGGAGGCACAAAACAAACAGCGTCCTCGGCGTCGCGACCCTGCTCCTTCTCGTCACATCCACCGACGCGCTCGCGCACGCCTCGGACCGCGGCTATGTCCTGCTCCTGCCGATCGGGCATTACATTGTCGGCGGCGCAGCCGCCGTTGCGGCGAGCTTTCTCGCGCTCGTGTTCCTGCCCGCCGGGTCGCTTGGCCGCTTCGCCGCCGCCCGTCTGGCGCTGATCCGATTGCCGAGCGCGGCAAGATCATATGTCAGCGTCGTCTCCTTCGGCATCCTGCTCGTGCTGATTGCCGCGGGCTTCTTCGGCAGCCGCGATCCGCTCTCGAACCCGCTGCCGCTCACCATATGGACGCTTCTCTGGGTCGGCCTGACGCTCGTCCAAGGGCTGGTCGGCGATATTTGGCAGTGGATCAATCCCTGGTTAGGCCCTTACCGGCTCGCTCGCAGCCTTGGCTGGCCGCTCCATCTACTCCGTTACCCCGAGCGGGCGGGCTACTGGCCCGCGCTCGTCTTGTTTGCCGGCTTCGCATGGTTCGAATTGATCGATATCGCACCCGACGAGCCCGGCCGGCTGGCATCCGCGGTCACGGTCTATACCGTCTTCACCTTGGCGATGATCCTCGTCTTCGGCTATCGCGCATGGACGAGACATGGCGAATTCCTGTCGGTCTTCTTCGGCATGATTGCGCGTTTCGCGGTGCTGCAGGGGCGGCCCTCACCGGATGGCAGCGATGAGCAGCTTCTGCTTGGCGTTCCGGGCGCGCGTGTGGCTGCAGCCCTGCCATTGCCGCCAAGCGGCGTGTTCTTCCTGCTTTTCGCACTGGCCTCGGTTTCCTTCGACGGTCTGTCGCGGACATTCTTCTGGCTGGGGCTGATCGGCGTGAATCCGCTCGAATTTCCCGGCCGTTCGGCCGTTATCGGCGTGAATTCCTTTGGCCTGCTGGCCGCTTTCCTCGCGCTTGCCGCCGTCTTCTTCCTGGCGGTCTCTCTCGGCGAGAGGCTGACCGAGAGCCGCAGGCCGCTGGAGCAGGCGGCAGGGCTTTATGTCTGGTCGATCGTGCCGATCGCGCTCGCCTATCATCTCGCGCATTACCTGACCGTCCTGCTCGTCAACGGACAGTATGGGGTGGTCGCGCTGTCGGACCCCTTCTCGCGCGGCTGGAACCTGTTCGGAACGGCCGACATGGCGGTCGGCGCCGGCATCGTCAGCGGCTCCGCGGCGGCCTGGGTGCTGTGGAACACGCAGGCTGCCGCGATCATCGCCGGCCATGTGCTGGCGGTGTTGGTCGCGCATGTCTTTGCCGGGCGGCTGCATCCGAAAGGGCGTGACGCGATGCTCAGCCAGCTGCCGCTGACGCTGCTGATGATCGCCTATACGGTGTTCGGTCTCTGGCTGCTCTCGACGCCGACAGCAGGGTGACCAACCAGCTGTTTTGCGTGCAGCACTTCTGGAGCATGATCCCGAACCGAAGGTCGGCGCAGCAACAAGTTGCAGACTTATCGGATAAGATCATGCTGCAAAAACAAAGAGCTAGAGGGATGAACGACTCCGCTCCAATTTATCCCGGTCTATTGTCAGCCTCCGGGATTGGTGATCTAGATTGCGTGAAACGCCATCTCCGTCGCCGAAGACGCAGACGGTCGAAGAGTCAGGGGAACCAGCATGACTGAAGAACGCGACCAGCACAGCCTATTCAGCAGAAAGATTTCTCGTCGCACGGCGCTGAAGGGTGCCGGTGCCGCAGCCAGCCTGGCCCTGGCGCCGGGTTTCGTGCGCTATGCGCAGGCCGAGAGCTCCGAGCCCATCAAGATCGGCTTCCAGGCGCACCGCACCGGGATCGGCGCTGCCTATGGCCGCTGGTACGAGATCACCACCAACGCAGCCGTCAAGCAGATCAATGACGCGGGAGGCATCAACGGCCGTCCGGTCGAGGTGATCGTCGAGGATGACGGCACCGATCCGGCGCGTGGCGCCGAAGTGGTCGGCAAGTTCGCCAATCAGCACAAGACCGACGTCGTCTACGGCACCCTGTTCTCGCATGTCGTTGTCGGATCGGCGCCGACGGCGGGCGAGCTGAAGATCCCCTATTACGTGGTGAGCGAGGGCTACCACGTTGCCTCGGGCAAGCTGAACCGCTGGTGCTTCCAGCCCGGCATTACCGATGTTCGCTCCCAGGTCACGGCGATGGCGCCGTGGATGGCGGCCACGCTCGGCAAGAAGGTCACCATGATCTTCCCAGACTACGCCTTCGGCTACGACCACCGCGACTATCTTCCGCCAGCCCTGAAGAAACAGGGCGCCGAGGTGATCGCGCAGCTCGCCATTCCGCCCACGGAGACCTCTTTCACCCGTTATTTCCCGCAGATCCCGGCCGAGACGGAGGTGCTTTACCACGTCATGGTCGGGCCGGCGGTGCTGACCTTCGTGAAGGAGCTCGGCGAGTTCTATGGTTCGAACAAGCCTCAGCTCTTCGGCTTCATCGATTCGCTCGAAGCCGTCGACATCAACAGCCCAGGGCTGGAATTCCTCGACGGCAGCCATTTCTGGGAGGGCTCACCGCGTTACGCCCAACCCAACGATTCGGATGCGCAGAAGGCCTACCGCGCCGCCGTGGGCATCGACGACAACGGCGCGTCGGTCAAAGATCCGAAGGACGTCTCGACCGCCGCGCACATGTTCGGCTGCTGGGAGACGCTCTATGTCATCAAGCAGGCGATGGAAGCGGCAGGCTACAAGGGTCCGGGCGACCGCGCCAAGCTGGTCGAGGCGACCGAGGCGCTGACTTCCTTCCCGGAAGGCAAGGAGCACCCGCAGGGCGACAAGACCTTCAACGGCAAGCTGCACCAATGCTACGGCCATCAGAACATCTCCAAGCTGGAGGGCGGCAAGCTGAAGGTCGTGCACCGCACCAAGATCGAGGACGGGCTCTACGAGCCCGAAGGCAACTACACGACGATGGCCCTGTAGGGCGGATTGCCGGGAGGATACTAACGACGTATATACGTCGTTAGTATCTAACGGAGTGAAGGCCATGGGTAAGGAAGCCGTCTTCACGATGAAGCTGGAACCAGAGCTGCGGGACGCACTCATGGTCGATGCAGTCGAGGTCGACCGTCCGGCATCGCAGATCGTGCGCGAGCTGATTAGAGATTACCTTCGAAAGCGGGAGGAAGAGAAACTCGGATATGACGAATTCCTCCGACGGAAGGTTGAGAAGTCGCGCGCTTCGATCGCGGCGGGCCGGGGGTATACCAATGAAGAAGTGCAGATGCGGATGAAGAAGCATTTCGAGGAATGGGAGCGGCGAAAACGCGAGGATGATGCTTGAGGGTCCGATGGTCCGAAGAGGCTGATCGCGACCGCACTGAAATCGTCGGCTACATCTGGGCTGACAATCCTCTCGCCGCCCAGCGTATGGATGCACTGTTCGATGTCGCGGCGAATCGGTTGGCAGATTTCCCGCGCCTTGGCAGAGAGGGTGCGATACCGGGCACGCGTGAATTCATACCTCATCCAAGCTATCGGCTGGTTTATGAAATCGGCGATGGCGAAATAATCATTCACGCACTCGTGCACACCGCCCGCCAGTGGCCACCCGTTGAGGGTAAGGACGACTGAATGGCCTTCGGTCCGCACCTTCTGCTGGCCGCTCTCGAAGGCCTCGTCTCTGCCGCTGTGCTGGCGCTGACTGCGCTTGGCCTGTCGCTGGTGTTCGGCATCATGCGCATCGTCAATGTCGCGCATGGCGAGTTCTTCATGCTGGGCGCCGTCATTGCCTGGTTCGTTTCGACAGTGTTCGGCGGCCATCCCGCGCTCGGCTTCGTTGCCGCGCTGATCGTCAGTCCGCTGGTCGTCGGGGCGATCGCGCTTATTGCCGAGCGGCTGGTCTTGCGACGGCTGAATTATGACCCCGAAGCCACCATCGTTGCCACGATCGGCATGCTCTACGTCATCCAGCAGCTTGCGTTGACGTTCTACGGGCCGGAAGCGCGGCCGGTCGAGGCCCCGTTCACCTACCGAGTCCTACTCCCTTGGTTCGGCTATTCCGGCTATAAATTGGCGGTAGTCGGCGCGTCGATCGTAGTGCTGCTTGCCACCTGGTTCCTGCTGACGCGCACGAGGATCGGCCTCCTGATGCGCGCCACGCAATATGATCGTGAGACTGCGCAAGCCTTCGCCATTCCGGTCGATCGGGTCTATGCCGGCGTCTTCGCGCTGGGTGCCATGCTCGCCGCAATCGCCGCCGTTCTCATCGTGCCGATCAGCCAGGCGCATTACCTGATGGGGCTCGACCCGCTGCTGCTCTCATTCATAGTCGTGATCATCGGCGGCCTCGGCTCATTGAGCGGCACGGTTGTCGCGGCACTCGTCATCGGCCTCGGCGACGGCATCATTTCCGCCTTTTTCCAGCCGACGCTCGCAAAGATCATCGCCACGCTGCTCGTCGCGCTGGTCCTGGTGTTCCGGCCGCAGGGCCTGTTCGGCAGGGCAACACGATGAACAAAGCGGCCACTACAAGGATATGGCTCCTCCATTTCTGCGTGATCCTGCTGTTTGCCGTGCTTCAATTCGTATTGCCTCCCTATCATCACGGCGTCTTCGCGCGTGTCCTGGTGCTTGCCGTGTTCGCCATGGGCTACAATCTGCTCTTCGGATATGCCGGCTTGCTCAGCCTTGGCCATGCGATGTTTTTCGCGGCCGGGCTTTACGGTGCGGGCCTCACCATGCTGCATCTCGGCTGGGGGGTGCCGGCCGGCTTCGCCGGCGGCGTCGTTGCGGGCGCGGCGCTGTCGCTGATTGTCGGGCTGCTGACGCTCAGGACCACGGGCGTCGCTTTCATGATCGTCACCCTGATGTTCGCCCAGGTCCTTTATCTGACGATCATCTACTCCAGCGGCTGGACGATGGGCGATCAGGGCTTTGCGCTGGCGCAAGGAGTGCGCGCCGTCATGCTCGGCGGCATGCGGCTCGATCTCACCGATCCAGCGACACGCTATTGGGCAGCGCTCGCGCTCTTCTCCATCGCGCTTCTGATCTCGCTGGTCATTGCCCGCTCCCGTCATGGTCGCGTGCTTGTCGCGATCCGCGAGAACGAGGAGCGCACCAGCATGCTCGGCTACAACACTTTCGCCAACAAGCTCACGGCGGTCGTGGCTTCGGGCACGATATCGGCCGCCGCCGGCGCCGGCTATGCGGTGCTGTTCGGCTCCGTGGGCGCGAACTTCGCAAACGTGCAGTTTTCGATCCTGCCGCTGCTCTGGGTGCTGACCGGCGGTGCGGCGACCACGCTTGGCCCGGTCATAGGCACGCTCTTCATGTATTATGCCGTCGATATCGCCAGCGGTTTCACTTCCGCCTGGCTGCTGATCGTCGGTCTGGCACTCATTCTGCTTGTGCTGTTCTTTCCCCGAGGCATTCTCGGCACCGTCCGCGCTCGCTGGGTGGGGTGGCTGCCGTGATGTCGTCGGCTTCGACCGCGCTGGTCGCAACGCATGGCCTCAGCCGCAACTTCGGAGGGCTGAAGGCTGTCAACCAGGTCGATTTTGCCATGATGCCCGGCGAGGTGCGGGCGCTGATCGGGCCCAACGGTGCCGGCAAGACCACCCTCGTGAGCCTGATCTGCGGTCGTCTAGCCCCGACATCGGGCTCGATCGAATTCGCGGGCAAGGACATCACCAGCCTGCCTGCATTTCGGCGGGTGCGGCTTGGCATTGCCTACACCTTCCAGATCACCAGCGTGTTCGCCAATCTCACGGCCTGGGACAATGTCGCGCTGGCCGCGCAGCGCGTGCACGAAAGGCATCTCAGGCGCAGCGCGCATGCGCTTAGCCAGGCGATCACCTCCGCGCTGGAGCGTACCGGGCTTGCAGACCGGTCGGATCAGCTCGCCAGGCATCTCGCCTATGGCCATCAGCGGCTGCTGGAAGTCGCGATGGGGCTCGCGCTGCAGCCACGGCTTTTGATCCTCGACGAGCCCACGCAGGGTCTCTCGGACGGCGAGGTCGAGAACTTCATCGCTCTGGTGAAGGAGATCGCACGGGAAGCGACCGTGCTTCTGATCGAGCACAATATGGACGTCGTCATGCGGCTTGCCGACCGCATTACTGTGATGGAGGCGGGCCGCATCCTTGCCGAAGGCACGCCGGATGCGATCCGCGCCGACGCGGAGGTGCAGCGCGCCTATTTGGGGACACCGGCGTGACATCAGATGCTCTCGCCATTTCCGGCCTCGACTGTTTCTACGGCGAGGTCCAGGTGCTGCACGGCGTTTCGCTGAGGCTGAGGCGCGGCGAGGTGCTGTGCGTGCTTGGCCGCAACGGCGCCGGAAAGACGACCCTGCTCAAGACGATCATGGGTCTGGTGCCGGCCCGCGCCGGCTCCGTCAGGCTCGGCGAAGGCGAGCTGACAGCGCTTGCCCCGCACCAGGTGCCGAAGGCCGGCGTCGCCTATGTGCCGCAGGGCCGCCGCCTGTTTGCCGAGATGAGCGTGGCCGAGAATATCGAGATCGGGCTCATGGCGCGGGGGAAAGGTGTGGCAGTTCGAGACGCCGTGCTCGACCTGTTCCCGGTCCTGCGCGAGCGGCTGCGGCAGCGCTCAGGCACGCTCTCGGGCGGCGAGCAGCAGATGCTCGCGATGGCGCGAGCGCTCTGCCTCGAGCCTGATGTGCTCTTGCTCGACGAGCCGACCGAGGGACTGATGCCGTCGATGATCGCGAAGATCCGGGATGCCGTTGCTGCGCTGCGCGGGCGCGGCGTCTCGACCATCCTTGTCGAGCAGCGCGTCGATGCGGTGCTGCCGGTAGCCGACCGCGTGCTGTTCATCGAGAACGGCCGAAGCCGCGAGACGGTCGATGTCGAGGCGCTGAGAAGCGATCGGGGATTGGTCCAGCGCTATGTGGGGGTCGGGTAGTCTAAACAGCTAAGGTGGTGTCCTTCAGACCCCCTCTGTCCTGCCGGACATCTCCCCCTCAAGGGGGGAGATTGGCCATCCTCGATGATTTCGCCAATCACCATCGTCTCAGAAAGGCACCGTCCAAACGGCCGGCTGATCTCCCCCCTCGAGGGGGAGATGTCCGGCAGGACAGAGGGGGGTTCGGAAGCGCTACTCCTCCCGTCTAACGGGTCCATCCAAAGACAACTCGCCCCTAAACCAGCCTCACCCCAGCATCTCGCATCTCGCCGAGCATGCGCTCCAGCGAGCCGCCGAGGTCGATGGCGCGGCAGCAGTCGAGCCTGACCGTCACCTTGAAGCCGACACGCGCGGCATCCAGGGCGGAGTAGGCGACGCAATAGTCGGTTGCGAGCCCGACCAGCGTGATGTCGTGCATGTCGCACTCGCGGAGATAGCCGGCGAGTCCGGTAGGCGTCTTGCGGTCGTTCTCAAAGAAAAACGAGTAGCTGTCGATTCCCGGGCGGAAGCCCTTGCGCAGAATGAGCTCGGCTTTGGTGACATCGAGGCCCGGATGGAAGTTCGCGCCTTCGCTGCCTTGAATGCAATGGTCAGGCCAGAGCGTCTGTTCGCCATAATGCATCGTGATTGTCTCGAAGGGCTTTCTTCCCTTGTGGCTCGAGGCAAAGCTGGAATGGCCGGCGGGATGCCAATCCTGCGTCAGGATCAAGTGCTCGAAGTCCTTGGCCAGATCGTTGATCAGCGGGACGACCTCGTCGCCGCCGGCGACTGCCAATGCGCCGCCGGGGCAGAAGTCGTTCTGTACGTCGATGACGACGAGCGCCTGGTGCATTGAGCTCTCCATGTCTGCCAGCAAAGTCGCCGTAAAACGTGCGACGCGTCAACAGCACAGTTTAGCCTTGCCCACAACGAAGCGGACGACATCGCGCGTTCCGCGCATGGACTTTCCCGCGCGGAATGATACCATTTGCATGCGAATGATTTTCCCGGCTGGAACGGACGGAACCACCATTGGTTCGCTACGCAAAGCCACGCTCCGTCGATGAAGCGCTCGCCCTGATGGGCGAAACCCGGTGGCGCGTTCTTGCCGGAGGGACGGATTTCTACCCGGCACTCGGGTCCCGGCCGCTTCGCGAAGACGTACTCGATATCAATGGGCTCGACGAGCTGCGTGGGATCTGCGAGACGCCAACCCATTTCGTTATAGGCGCGCGCACGACCTGGACGGACATTGTCCGCGCATCGCTATCGCCGGCATTTCGCGCGCTGAGAGAGGCTGCGCGCGAGATAGGCTCCGTGCAGATCCAGAACACGGGCACTTTGGCCGGCAATCTCTGCAATGCCTCGCCAGCCGCCGACGGCGTTCCGGCACTCTTGATCCTTGACGCCGAACTCGAGATCGCTTCGTCAAAGGCCAGGCGTTTCGAGCCGCTGGAAAGCTTCATCCGCGGCAACCGCAAGATCGCACTTGCGCCGGACGAGCTCGTGACCGCGATCCGCCTGCCGAAGCCTTCGCTCACCGGCGCGTCCTCCTTCTCCAAGCTCGGCGCCCGGCGCTATCTCGTCATCTCGATTGCCATGGCCGCAGTGCGGGTGGCCGTCGGCGACGATGGTATCGTGACCGACGTGGCCGTGGCGGTCGGCGCCTGCTCCGCCGTGGCAAAACGGCTGAGAGGATTGGAGCAGGCACTGCTCGGCTGTGATGCGCGCAGCTTCTCGCTGGACGAGCGGCATTTCGCCGAGCTTGCACCTATCGACGACGTGCGCGGCAGCGCCGACTACCGCCGCACCGCTGCCCGCGAGATCGTCGCCCGTGCGCTCTCTGCGGCGCTACGGGATGCGAAGCCGGCCAAGGAGTGCGTGGCATGAGCCTCGAGGGCCGCGCGATCGGCTTCACCGTCAACGGCGCACCGGTCTCGCTCGACATTTCGCCGGTCCGACGGCTGTCCTCGGTGCTGCGGGAGGAACTTCATCTCATCGGAACCAAGGTCGGCTGCGATGCCGGCGATTGCGGTGCCTGCACGGTGATGCTCGACGACGAGCCGGTCTGCGCCTGCCTCGTGCCGGTCGCGAGCGTGTCCGGCCGTTCGGTGCGGACTGTCGAAGGGCTGGCCAATGGCAGGCTTTCGGCACTGCAGGCCTCTTTCCTCGAGCATGGCGCGGCGCAATGCGGCATCTGCACGCCCGGCCTGCTCGTTGCCGGCACGGCGCTTCTCGAACGGAACCCGGAACCTACCGAGGAGGAGGTACGCGATGCGCTGGGCGGCGTGCTTTGCCGCTGCACAGGGTACAGGAAGATCGTGCGTGCGGTGATGGCGGCGGGGGCGCAGGGCTCGCTTCCTGTCGACGTCGGCGCCGCCCCTCACCCTTACCCTCTCCATAAGGACGGGGAGAGGGGGGCCTCAACGCTGGTGCCCCCCTCTCCCCGCGTGCGGGGAGAGGGTAAGGGTGAGGGGCAGCGCCAGCGCTTGAACGCTAGCGGCGACAGGCCCGTCAGCCCACTCGCCGGCCAAGCCGTCGGCGCACGCGTTCCCCGCCTCGACGGCATGCCGAAAGTCACGGGAATCGAATCCTTCGGCGCCGACAGCTTCCCCGACGATGCGCTCTCGGTTCTCGTCATCCGCTCGCCGCACCACCGCGCCGAATTCGCATTCGGCGACCTCGAAGCGTTTGTCGCGCGACATCCGGGCGTCGTTGCTGTCTTCACATCTGCCGACATACCCGGCCGCAATCGCTTCGGCGCCATCCAGCCCTTTGCCGACCAGCCGGCGCTTGCCGAACGCGCGGTGCGGTTCCGCGGCGAGGCTGTGGCCCTCGTTGCCGGCGAGCGGCGCGCGATCGCGGAAATCGATCCTGCCGAGTTCCCGGTCGAATGGATGGCATTGCCGCATATGCTCACGCCCGGCGAGGCGCAGGGCGAAAATGCCATCCGCATCCACGACAATCGCCCGGGCAACCTGCTGGTCCAGGGCTATGTCGAGCGGGGTGATCCGGACAAGGCACTGGCCGAGGCGGCTTGTTCCGCATCCGGAACGATCGAGACTTCCTTCGTCGAGCACGCCTATATCGAGCCGGAAGCCGGCTGGGCCGAGATGGACGGCGGTACGCTGGTGATCCGTGCCTGCACACAGGCGCCTTTCATGGACCGCGACGAGACCGCCATCGTGCTCGGCCTATCGCCCAAGAAGGTGCGCATCGTGCCGACTGCGACCGGCGGCGGCTTCGGCTCCAAGCTCGATCTTTCCGTGCAGCCGTTGATCGGCCTGGTCGCGCTGAAGACGGGCAGGCCGGCCGCGCTCGCCTATACGCGTGCCGAATCGATGATGTCGACCACCAAGCGCCACCCGGCCTCGATGAAGGCGACGATTGCGGCCGATGCCACCGGGCGAGTGACAGGCATGATCTTCGAGGGCGATTTCAACACAGGCGCCTATGCGAGCTGGGGTCCGACCGTGGCCAACCGTGTGCCGGTCCATGCCTGCGGCCCTTATTCGACGCCGAACTATCGCGCAATTGGCCGCGCTATCCATACCAATGGGCCGATCGCGGGCGCCTTTCGCGGTTTCGGAGTGCCGCAGGCCACGATCATGCAGGAGGCGCTCTATGACGAGTTGGCCGGCAAGCTCGGCATGGACCGACTGGAATTCCGGCTGAAGAATGCGCTGCGCAACGGCAGCGAAACCGTAACCGGCCAGCGCCTGGAATCCGGCGTCGGTATTGCCGACTGCCTGGAAGCGCTGTGGCCGCATTGGGAGCGGGCGCTGGCAGACGCCGCGGCGTTCAACGAGGGGAGCGGTAGCGTCCGCCGAGGCGTCGGCATCGCATCCTGCTGGTACGGCTGCGGCAACACCTCCTTGCCCAATCCTTCGACCATCAAGCTCGGCATCTCGGTCGACGGCGCGGTCGTGCTGCATCAGGGCGCAGTCGATATCGGCCAGGGCTCGAACACGGTGGTGACGCAGATCTGCGCCGACGCGCTCGGTCTCCCGCTTTCCGCATTTCGGCTGCTAAGCGGCGACACGGCGATCACGCCCGACGCCGGCAAGACCTCTGCCTCGCGCCAGACATTCGTGTCGGGCAAGGCCGCGGAGAAGGCGGGCCGCGCCTTGCGGGAGAAGATCCTGCGCTTCGCCAATGTCTCGCCCGCGGCCGAGCTTTCCTTCGAGGCGGCGGTGCTGGTGATCGGCGAGGGCGGCGAGCGGCGGCGCGTCGATCTCACGAGCCTGGCGGTCGACGCGGACGGCTTCGTCTTCACCGCGGTCGAGACCTATGACCCGCCGACCCTGCCGCTTGACGAGAAGGGCCAGGGCAAGCCCTACGCGGTCTACGGCTACGGCGCGCAGATCGCCGAACTCGAAGTGGATATGCGGCTCGGCACGGTGAAGCTCGTCAAGATCACTGCCGCGCATGACGTTGGCAAGGCGATCAACCCGCTTCTCGCCGAGGGGCAGATCGAAGGCGGCATCGCGCAAGGCATCGGCATGGCGCTGATGGAGGAATATGTCCCCGGCCGCACCGAGAATTTGCACGACTATCTGATCCCGACCATCGGCGACGTGCCTGAGATCGAGACCATCCTGGTCGAGGTGCTCGATCCCGAAGGGCCGTTCGGCGCGAAAGGGCTCGGCGAGCATGTGCTGATCCCGACTGCGCCGGCAATCCTCAACGCCATCCGCCACGCGACCGGCGTCCTCGTCACCACCGTGCCGGCGACGCCGACCAGAGTGCTCGCCGCCATCAGGTCAGCGGAGGCAGCGCTATGAGCGAGCTCTCCGAACGCTTCGCGACGCATGATCCCGGCGAACGGCAGGTCGGCGAGAAGATCCGCTGCGATGCCTGCCCGGTCATGTGCTACATCGCCGAGGGCCGCAGCGGCGCCTGTGACCGTTACGGCAACCGCAACGGCCGGATCGTGCGGCTCGATCCGCTGGTGATCCTGGAGCATGCCGTCGAGGCCGGCGGGCCGGCCGTTCCCTTTGCGAGCGAGGCCGAAGGCTGGAACGGCCATTTGGTGGACGCGCGTCCCTTCGTAACGGCGATCGGCGCCGGTACGACCTATCCCGACTACAAGCCCGCCCCTTTCATCGTCAGCCAGGAGGTCGAGGGCGTCGATCTGATTACGGTCGTCACCGAGGGCATCTTCAGCTATTGCGGGGTCAAGGTGAAGATCGACACCGATCGTCATCTCGGCCCCGAGACGGCGACCGTGCGAGCTGAGGGCGAAGCGGTCGGCCACGTGACGACGGGCGAATACGGCTCGCAGATGCTGTCGCTCGGCGGCGTCAGTCACCTCACCGGCGCCTCGAAGGCCGAAGGCCGCGTTACCTGCGCGACATTGCTCGACCTTTGCAACAGGAAGCCGGTCGAATTGTCGATCGAGGGCGGCGCGACGGTAATGGTCGAAGCCGGCAAGCCGCCGGTCATCGACGGCAAGCGCGAGGAGCGCATGCGGGTCGGCTGCGGCTCGGCGACGATCGGCATGTTCGCCTCGCAGTGGCGCGGGCTGGTCGACGAGGTGGTGGTGGTCGACGACCACATTACCGGCGTCGTCTCGGAACATCAGGCTGGGAAAGTGCTCGGTTGGGAGGACACCGGCATCAAGATCGTCGGCCGACGCTCGACGCCCGGCCGCTACTTCAAGGTGTCGAAACCGGGGCTCGGCTGGGGCGGCACGACAATCTCCGATCCGCTGTCCATCCTTGGCGACTGGAACGCCAGGAAGGGCGCGCGGCCCGGACTGTCGCTACTGATGGTTTCGACCACCGGTGAGCAATTTGCCTATTACGAGCTCGACGAGAACCTGAAGCCCATCGAGAAGCCCTTTCCCGAAAGGCTGCAGAAATCCGTCCGGCTGATCGAGGAGAATTGCGAGCCGGCTTTGTGCACGGTGCTCTTCATGGGCGGCGCGGGCGGCTCGTTGCGAGCGGGCGTCGTCGAGAACCCGGTGAATCTCACGCGCTCCGTGCATGCCGAGGGCGTCTATGTCACTTGCGGCGGCGCGCCGGTCTATGTCTGGCCGGGCGGCGGCATCACCTTTATGGTCGACGTCACGCGGCTTCCCGACAACGCCTTCGGCTATGTGCCGACCCCGGCGCTGGTGGCACCCGTCGAGTTTACGATGCGGCGCGACCTCTACGAACTGCTCGGCGGGCATGCCGCGGCAATCCGCCAACTGCCCGACGTGCTGGCGAGCGGCGGGGAATATCTCAACGACCGCAAGTCGGCACGCGCTCCCGCGGGCAGCCCGTGGCCGCTGCTTCAGCAGCTCGGCCGCGTCGCTCCGCGAAGGATGCTGTCGTGAACGGTCCGCAGATCGCGTGGCTCGCCGACGGCAGGCGGCTACATCTCAATCATGGGCCGATCGACCTGATCATCGAGACGTTCGGCCGCGATGCGGAGCGGCATGCCGCACATGATGCTGCAGTCGCCCGCTTCCAATCCATCCTGGCCGAGCTGGTCGAGGAGCTGGTCGATCTGCGCAAGCCGGCCGGCGCCGCGCCGCGCCACTTCAAGGGCTCGACCGCCCGGCGCATGGAGCGTGCGGTGCAGAAATTCCATCCCGAGTTCATCACGCCGATGGCGGCGGTGGCCGGTTCTGTTGCCGACGAGATCATGGCGGCGATGACGTCGGCAGCCGAACTCGACAAAGCCTATGTGAACGACGGCGGCGACATCGCTATCCACCTTACCGGTGATGCCTCGATCGGAGCGGCGGTAGCCGGCACCGGCCACGGCTTTGACGACCGTCTCGCCATTCACGCCCTTGATCCGGTGCGCGGCATCGCAACCAGCGGCTGGCGCGGCCGCAGCTTCTCGTTCGGTATCGCCGACGCGGTGACCGTGCTCGCCGAGGATGCCGCCGCTGCCGATGCCGCAGCGACGTTGATCGCCAACGCCGTCGATCTGCCGGGCCATCCGGCTGTGAAGCGAGAGCCGGCTAATGAGTTGGCTCCCGACAGTGATCTCGGCGCGCGGCTGGTGACGACAGGCGTCGGCCCATTGGGCGCGGGTGAGGTCCGGCAAGCGCTCGAACGTGGCGCGGCGGAAGCCGAGAACTATCGCCGGCGCGGGCTGATTCATTCGGCGGCGGTGTTCCTCGCCGGCGAGACCGTCGTGGCTGGCAATGTTACCCGGCTGGGCCCGCGAACGGTGGTGCAAAACACCATGCGGAAGCAGCGACTGGAAATGCCTGTGTCTGAAGGCACGGTCTCTACATCGGGCCTGCTGGCGTCGGAGGTCCTGAGATGAGCCCTGCCAAGCCCCGCCTCGCGCTGGTGACGGAACACGACCCTGGGAACTATCGTGTCGACCGGCAGGTCGGCTTTGTCCTGCGCAAGGCAAATCAAAGGCATGTCGCAATCTTTGCCTCGCATATCACCGACCTGACGCCTCCGCAGTTCGCTGCGCTCTCGAAGCTTGCCGATGTCGGTGAGATCTCGCAGAACCAGCTTGGCGCCCTGGTCGCCATGGATGCGGCGACCATTAAAGGTGTGATAGACCGGCTGAAGGCGCGAGGCCTTGTCGATGTCGCCAGGCATGCGGCGGACAAGCGCCGGCTGATGCTGCGGCTGACCGAGGCGGGCCGCGATGCCGTCGCTCGTCTTACCCCGCTCGCCGAGCGCATCACGGCGGAGACGCTGGCGCCGCTCTCGCAACGCGAGGCGGCGACGTTGCTCAAGCTCCTGACGAGGATCGCATAGCGAGAACCGTTGCCACGCATATCATTCATCCCTAAAATGCCGAGTTGGGCCAGGTAGGGGATCAAGGGTCCGGCTTGCCGGACAATCATCGCAAATCGACCATCATCAAGGCGCGGCAATCTGCCTTGATGCATCGCAGCAATCTTGTTTTGCACTGCAGCAAAACAGGCGTAAGCTGTGTGCGTGGGGGATAACCAGAGCAACCAGGGGGCACCGCAATGCTCAAAATGCTCATTCTAGTCTGCTCGGTGAATGTGTCGCCTGCAGATTGCCAGCAGGAGACTGCGCTCGACATCATTCAGGGGCCGCAGGTTGCCAGCGTCTTCGAATGCGGAATGGCCAGCCAGGCCATGGCAGCTCAGACTTCCATCCTCCGGCATGGGTCCGACGAATACATGAAGGTCAAATGCAGCCGGTTGAAAGTCGCCGACGCGGCCGCGAAGGATGCAAAGCTGAGCCCGGCAACTCTGGGGCAGCGCTGATATTCCGCTGATACTGTCTGACGGTCCGCCAATGCACTGTTGCGTGGCGGACCTGTCGAGCGTGGGTCCACTCGCCGCTCAATCTGGGCCTTGATGGCTTAGATTGCGCGATCTTTCTCAGGCGCCGCCCGAATCCGGAACGCCACAACTAAGCTCGGGCGGCTGTTTGGAAAGACGTTTCCCGGGGAAATCTTGACCCGATATTCATTTGCATACTAATAGAATGTGACAATAGAACCGCTTGTTTCGAACGCATTCGAGCCGGCGTGGGTGCCGGGCTCTGTAGTGTCGAATTTCCCGGGAAGATGCTCATGCAGTCCGCCAGCGCCGTGAAGACGCAGGAGAGCGAAGCGCCGCGATTTCCTATCCCCGCCGGCGTTCATGCCGAAACTGTCGTCTCGGTGAAGCACTATACTGACCGCCTGTTTTCCTTCCGCATCACGCGGCCGCAGTCGTTTCGCTTCCGGTCGGGCGAGTTCGTGATGATCGGCCTGCCGAATGCCGAGAAGCCGATCTTCCGGGCCTATTCGATCGCGAGTCCGAGCTGGGACGAGGAACTGGAGTTCTTCTCGATCAAGGTCCCCGACGGCCCGCTGACCTCGCAGCTCCAGAAGATCGTGCCAGGCGATACGGTGCTGATGCGGCCCAAGTCGACCGGCACGCTGGTGCTCGACGCGCTGACACCCGCCAAGCGCCTGTTCATGATCTCCACGGGTACGGGCATCGCGCCGTTCGCTAGCCTGGTGCGCGATCCCGAGACCTATGAGAAGTTCGATCAGGTCGTCCTCACCCATACCTGCCGCGACCAGGCGGAGCTGACCTATGGCGTCGAGCTTTTCGAAGGTTTGAGGAATGACCCTCTGATCGGCGAACTGGTCGAGGACCGCGTCACGCTCTATTCGACGACGACGCGGGAGGAAAGCTCGCGCATGGGCCGCATCACCCGGCTGATCGAGGATGGCCGCTTCCACGCCGACCTCGGCATTTCGCCACTCGATCCCGAGCGCGACCGCATCATGATCTGCGGCTCGATGTCGATGTTGCAGGACGTGAAGACGCTGGTTGAAGGCCTCGGCTTCGTTGAAGGCTCCAACAGCGAGCCGAACGCTTTCGTGGTCGAGCGGGCGTTTGTGGGCTGAAGGCACCCCACCTGAATATCGGATGGGCCGCGGGACAGCGCCCCCCTCTGTCCTGCCGGACATCTCCCCCACAAGGGGGGAGATCGGACGGCCGCTTTGGTTTCGCCGATCGCCGATGTTGAAGGTTGGCGAAGCCGTGGATGAAGGCCAATCTCCCCCCTTGTGGGGGAGATGTCCGGCAGGACAGAGGGGGGCAACGTAGGGCGCCATCAATCGATCTCGATACTGCCCCGCGCTCCAACCCGCTACCGCCCTTGCCCCCGATTCACGCCGACCGCTTGCCGTCGACACTCCACGCGCCCGGTCCTGCAAAGAAAAGATAAAGAAACACGAAGCAGAACAGGATCGCCAGATCGCCGCCATTGGCGAGGGGGAAGAAGCCGCGGGGCGCATGGGCCATGAAATAGGCCACCGCCATTTCGCCGCACAGGATGAAAGCCGCCGGCCGCGTGAGAAAGCCGAAGAGCAGGAGCAGGCCGCCGATCGTCTCGATAAGGGCAGCCAGAAGCATCAAGGCACTCAGTCCCGCGGCGCCTCCGCCCGCGCCGGTAACCGGAAAGCCGAACAGCTTCATGGTGCCGTGCTGGATGAAAAGCAGGGCTGCGATGATGCGCAGCAAGGCCAGCGCGTGAGGAGCATAACGTCCAAGATTGTCCAGCATTCTGATCCCCTGAGATTGCCGATTCCCCTGCAACTGCCGCCGGATACGGTAATCTTGTGAAACATGCCAGACGGAACCGGTAAAGCGGCCATCACATCCGCGCTATCGAGTTTTGACCGGTTGATCAAACATTGATACGACGCACTCGCTTCACCAGAACCTCTCGGGACTCGTGGAGACGCGAGTAAGGCGCTATGGTTCCGGAAAGAGCGTCGGACGCCGAGGGAGAGAGCCGGATGACCAGCAAACCACGCGAGATCGATTCAGCGGCTGGAACGTCGAAGGTCACCCCGCTGCCCTCGCGCATAGCCGCCAACAGCGCGGTGGCGACGGGCCACG
The DNA here is from genome assembly GCF_033542235.1 of Mesorhizobium sp. BAC0120. NCBI lineage: Bacteria > Pseudomonadati > Pseudomonadota > Alphaproteobacteria > Hyphomicrobiales > Phyllobacteriaceae > Mesorhizobium > Mesorhizobium sp. BAC0120. The sequence goes on from NZ_JAWRCU010000031.1 coordinate 28,650, forward strand.
GGATTGCTCGTAATCCCGGCATGGCGCTCGATCTCGGCTTTCTGGAATCGATGCGCAACGTCAACCGCTCAGCACTGGAGCGGCGCGTGGCGACGCTCACCAAGCGACGCAGCATCAAGGGCGACACGCAGGCGGCGTGGCTGCTGCGCGCTGTTGCCTGCATGGACCTCACGACGCTCAACAGCAATGACACTGAAGAGCGCGTGCGCCGCCTGTGCGCCAAGGCGATCAACCCGTTCCGACGCGATATCGCTGAAGCGCTGGGGATCGCAGATCAGCCGATCCGGCCGGCTGCGGTCTGCGTCTACCATCCATTCGTCGCGACCGCCGTTGCCGCCGTGAAGGGCACCGGCATTCATGTCGCCGCGGTCTCGACCGCTTTCCCGCACGGCCTGGCGCCGCTGTCGACCCGGCTGAAGGAGATCGAGGCTTCGGTCGCCGACGGCGCCGATGAGATCGACGTCGTCATACCGCGCGGCCTCGTTTTTGGCGGTCGCTGGCAGGAGCTTTACGATGAGATCGTCGCCATGCGCGCCGCCTGCGGCGAGGCGCATCTCAAGGTGATCCTCGGCACCGGCGATCTCGCGACGCTGCGCAACGTCATGCTCGCCTCCATGGTGGCGATGATGGCCGGCGCCGATTTCGTGAAGACCTCGACCGGCAAGGAGAGCGTCAATGCGACGCTGCCTGTCGGCGTCGCCATGGTCCGCTCGATCCGTGCCTATTTCGAGGAGACCGGCTACCTGATCGGCTTCAAGCCGGCCGGCGGCATCTCGACCGCCAAGACGGCGCTCGATTGGCTGGTGCTGATGAAGGAGGAGCTCGGCCGCCCGTGGCTGGAGCCGGAGCTATTCCGCTTCGGCGCGTCGAGCCTGTTGACCGACATCGAACGGCAGCTCGAGCACCACATTACAGGCCGCTACTCGGCGAATTATCGCCACGCGATGGCGTAGGTCGCCTAGTGCGGAAGTTTGACAGGTGGAATTCTTTCGCGCCCCCCTCTGTCCTGCCGGACATCTCCCCCGCGAGGGGGGAGATTGGACGGCCGATTTGGTTTCGCCAATCGCCAACGGTGTAGGACGAGTGCCGTCGAAAATGAAGGCCGATCTCCCCCCTTGTGGGGGAGATGTCCGGCAGGACAGAGGGGGGCGACGTAGAGCGCGAATGCTGCCGAAGTCCCCCACAATAGGGAACCCACATGAACATCCTCGAACGCTACACCGCCATGGATTACGGCCCGGCGCCGGAGGCCCGCACCGAGGCTGACGCCTGGATCGCCGGCCGTGATTTCGGCAAATCCCTCTTCATCGCCGGCGAATGGCGTGCCGCCGCGGACGGCAGGACCTTCGACGTGTTGGAGCCTTCCACCGCCAAGCCTATCGCCAAGGTAAGTGAGGCAGGCGATGCCGATGTCGACGCGGCGGTCGCCGCCGCGCGCAAGGCGCTGCCGAAATGGAGCGGGGCGAGCGGCTACACCAGGGCGAAGGTGCTCTACGCCATCGGCCGCGCCATGCAGCGTCACCAGCGGCTCTTCGCCGTGCTGGAATCGATCGATAACGGCAAGCCGATCCGCGAGAGCCGTGACATCGACGTGCCGCTCGCGATCCGCCATTTCCTGCACCATGCCGGCTGGGCGCAGTCGCTCGAACGCGAGTTTCCCGGCCATAAGCCGGTGGGCGTCGTCGGCCAGGTGATCCCCTGGAATTTCCCGCTGCTGATGCTCGCCTGGAAGATCGCCCCGGCGCTCGCCGCGGGCTGCACGGTGGTGCTGAAGCCGGCCGAGTTCACGCCGCTCACCGCGATACTCTTCGCCGAGATTTGCGAACGCGCCGGCGTGCCGAAGGGCGTGGTGAACATCCTGCCCGGTGGGCCTGGCGCGGGCGCGGCGATCGTCAACCATCCCGGCGTCGACAAGATCGCTTTCACTGGCTCCTCGGAGGTCGGCAAGATCATTCGCAAGGCCACCGCGGGTTCGGGCAAGAAACTGTCGCTGGAGCTCGGCGGCAAGTCGGCCTTCATCGTCTTCGAGGACGCCGATCTCGACAGTGCCGTCGAGGGGCTGGTCGACGGCATCTGGTTCAACCAGGGCCAGGTCTGCTGCGCCGGCTCGCGGCTTCTCGTGCAGGAGGGCGTGGCGGAAGCTTTCATCGCCAAAGTGAAGACGCGAATGGGGCGGCTCCGTGTCGGCAGCCCGCTCGACAAGAACACGGATATCGGGCCGCTGGTCGACAGGACGCAGCTCGACCGCGTGCGCGGGCTGGTCGCTGAGGGCGTCAGCCAAGGCGCGGAATGCTGGCAGCCGGACTATGCGCTGCCGTCGAGCGGCTATTTCTATCTGCCGACGCTTGCGACCGGTGTTTCGCCGGCAAATATCCTGGCGCAGGAAGAGGTGTTCGGCCCGGTGCTCGCAGCGATGACCTTCCGCACCAACGAGGAAGCGATCGAGCTTGCCAACAACACGCGCTACGGGCTTGCCGCCTCGGTCTGGAGCGAGAATATCAACGTGGCGCTCCACATCGCCCCGCAGCTCAAGGCCGGAGTGGTGTGGATCAACGGCACCAACATGTTCGACGCCTCCTCGGGCTTCGGCGGCTACCGTGAAAGCGGCTTCGGCCGCGAAGGCGGGCGCGAGGGCATGTATGAGTATCTGACGGAGAAGCTGCCGTTCGGCCCCGAGATCAGGCCGGCGGTGGCTGCGTCGCAAGGTGTTGAGCCCGTGGAAGCCGCTGAGCTCGCCATCGACCGAACCGCCAAACTCTTCATCGGCGGCAAGCAGGTCAGGCCCGACGGCAACTATTCCTATCCTGTGCTGGACAAGAAGGGCCGCGTCGTCGGTGAGGCGGGCCTCGGCAACCGCAAGGATATTCGCGATGCCGTGGCCGCCGCGCGCGGTGGCAAGGCCTGGGCGACGGCGACGGCCTACAACCGCTCGCAGGTGCTCTATTTCCTGGCCGAGAACCTGTCGATCCGCGCCGGCGAGTTTGCGGCCCGGCTCACCGCGATGACCGGCGCGCCTGCCAAGGCCGCGCGCGAGGAGGTGGATCTTTCGATCGAGCGGCTGTTCCTGTTCGCCGGCATGGCCGACAAGTTCGAGGGCCGCGCCCACCAGCCACCGGCACGCGTGGTGACGCTGGCGTTGCACGAGCCTGTCGGCACGCTCGGCATCGTCGCGCCGGATGACAGCCCGCTGCTCGGCTTCGTATCGATGGTCGCCCCGGCGCTTGCCATGGGCAACACTATCGTTGCCGTGCCGTCGCAGCGCTACCCGCTGCTTGCGACCGACCTCTATCAGGTGATCGAATATTCCGACCTGCCAGCCGGCGCGATCAACATCGTGACAGGCAAGACCGCCGAGCTTTGCGGCGTGCTTGCCAGGCATGACGATCTCGACGGGCTGTGGGTGGTGGCCGACCCTGAAACATGCAAGTCGGCCGAGGCCGAGTCTATCGGCAATCTGAAGCGCGTCTGGACAGCCAAGGGCAACACGCTGGACTGGCGGTCGGAGGTTTTTTCCGGCGACTATTTCCTGCGCCGTGCCATCGAGGTGAAGAACGTCTGGGTGCCCTACGGGGATTGAGCTTGCCTCTGGGAAACGATGATACCAACGGCTTCGAGATTTTGAACGTTGGCGCAGCCCCTCATCTGCCTGCCGGCATCTTCTCCCCGTAAACGGGGAGAAGGACGCTCTCATCAATGGTTTCGCCAATCACAAGCGTTGCAGAGTAGGCGCCTTCATAGCGGCCGGCTTCCTTCTCCCCGTTTACGGGGAGAAGTGCCCGGCAGGGCGATGAGCGACTATCTGACGTGTCAAGTTGCATTAGCGAACTCGATGCGCGCATCGCGTGCTTTTGCATTGAGGATGACGAGCAGCTTG
>NZ_JAWRCU010000032.1:0-30174 GCF_033542235.1 Mesorhizobium sp. BAC0120
GGTCGGCGCTCTATGATCCGCAAATCGGCTCGGGTGTCGTTCCGCTTTCACCCGGTTGCGCCGTCTAACCCAAAGCGGACAACTGATGTGCTACAAAAACCGGACAACTCCAAAAGCTACCGACAGACTCCGGCTACACATATCAAGTTCCTTCAAGCCAGCGCCTCGCCGGCCCAGGGCCGCTATTCTAACTCAGTGCGTCTGCATCCGCCCGGTTTCGCGAATCAGCGTTTCCCGATCGTGCCCAAATCGGTCGATCAGATCGCGGCGCTGCTCGATGGAAATACCGGCCTCCTGCGCGAAGAATTGAAGCTCATGCTGCTGTGTAGCAGCCACGCGGCTCCGGTCGCGTTTGTCAGTCTTGTCCTTGTTGTCGGGCATGGTTGCATCTCCCTTGCCAATAAGTTGCAACGGGTCAGTTCAGATGTGGGTCAGTTCAGATGTGGGTTCCTTCCGGTTAGGGTGTCTGTCCTGTGGCGGGTGAGGGGAACTGTCGCCTGCGCCCCACGTTTAGCAGTTGCTAATCAAACCATGGGCGCAAGGAGGCGTTTTTGTTCCTCGGCATCACGAAGCCGGAAACACGTGGCGATGCTCATGTCGGTGCTAAATGCGCACTGCCACGCTTATGGCATCGCCCGCGAATGCCTCGCCAGCTTGCGAAGTGGTTCGAGAACGGCGGCGCTCGCACCCCAGGGATGTTGCCAGCGCTGTTCGCCCGACCGATCCCCTATAGGGGACCGTTCGCACCGGCAACGACATGTGCATAGGTCAGCGAGGAGGTAATCGCTGCACCCATCGGAATTACGCGATGCCAGACGCCGCCGCCCCCGGAGGTGCTCTGGTCAGATCGGCTCGCTGGAGCGCAACGGCGGGCCGGTCGCCCCCTCACCTCTTGCATCAAAGCTTCCTCAGCGCACAGTTTGTGGTCATTTCAGGAGAACGCGCGATGCGGGAGTTGCATCATCGCGGCGTTGGACTTGTGGTCGACTTGTTGGACGCCGCTGACAATATCGAGCGCATGTCCCCAAGCGGGGAGGTGTCCTATCGCCAGCAAATATGACATGTGCCCCGGAAAGGACTTGAGGTGTTGACCGGAGAGGTCGTCACCCTGGGCGGGGTGCTGTTGACGGGCCTTGATCTGGCTGCTGCCAGGGGCGCTTTGGATGCGCTGCTCCATCAATTCGTCGGACCGAACGGTTCCCCTAAAGGAGATGCTGACTGAGGCGACCAGGGGGTCTGATGCCAGCTACCCTTCGTCCCTTCAAATCACCTTTCGGACCATCCTAACCACCGCCAACCGTCGAATGCGTATACCCTGCCGTTCCCGCGCCGCGAGGTACGGAACTCGGCCTGGAGGTACTCCTTTCGTGCCCTCCTCTCGCATTGCATAGCTAGCGTTTCAGCTTGAAATCCGGCGGTCTTGACGAACTTGCCCAATCGACCCATTGCCCTATATCCGGCTCGGGGCAAAGCAAGCTCTCAGGTGCGCTATGCCGGGCGATGTTCGATTGACGCATTCGTTCGACCTGATTCGAGCAACGCGGATAGAGGTTGAGGACGTGAAGCTGTATATAGAGCAAACACGGCAGATCATCGCCCGTTCGCAAGAGGTCCTGAAGCGATCCTGGGCCAGCGAGCAGGCCAATTGGTCCATTCGACCTAAAGAGCAGAAGGGCCCCGACGTGACCCGCAACGCCGACCAAGTTGCGCGGACTGCGACAGGTAGCGAAATCGAGGAACTGGACGACAACGGCAGACACGCTGCCGCCAAAGAGTTAGGGTGGCGCCGAAATCGGGAAGGACCTTGCCTGACGGGGGACCGGCACTAGGTTTATAGTTATCGGGCGCAACTGGCCAATGGCGCGTCCGGCCGAGAGATGATCGCGCTCCCGCCAAGAAGGGAGCGTTAGATGCCAGAATACAGCTGCGAACTCATTGCCCTATCGGAACGGACTGACTTGGCGATAGAGAAAAGGCCTTCGCCTAAGGGACGAACGGCGGGCGCTTGTCGACCATTGGACGAAGGTCAATCAAGCGCGCGAGATAGCCCAACGTAAGGGCCGCCTGATCTACCCGCGGAAATCAGAGTGATCGCAAACTGGGACATTGCCGCAGCTTGACAGTTGTTCTCATTTTGTTCTATGCTCACAAGCCGAAGGTTTTCTATACTGACCGCTTGGGAAGCTTCTGTCACGCGGACGGCAAAAGCCCTGCTCCTAAATAGGTCGCATCGAATGCGGCTGCCTCGGCAAGGGCACGCACATCGGGAATGTAGAGCTGCTTGCCTTTCGTAACGATCAAATTGCCGCGCCTGAGCGCCTGCAACATTCGGTTGACGTGCACGGTCGAAAGCCCGAACGCATCACCCAGATCCTGTTGCGTAAGCGGCAGTTCATAGGTGTTGCCCGTCGCGAGTCCGACCGCGCGCAGCCGTAACAACATCTCGCATAAAAGATGAGCAATCTGCTCGTAGGAGGACCTGCGCCCCATGCTGACCATCCACTGCCGGTGGATGGCGGCGTCAGCCCCCATGTCGCGCCAAAGAGCTTTGGTCAGATTGGGAAGCGTTTTGACAATTTCCTCGATTTTGGCGTGCGACACCTTCGCAACTCTGCACGGCGATAGAGCTTCGACGCTGTGATCCATCACGGCGAGGAGAAAGCTATGCAGATCGCAGAAGTCGCCCGGAATGTGGAACGCCATGATTTGTCTTGTGCCGTCCGCCAGCTCCTTGGTCCGCGCGGCAAAGCCCTCGACAACGAAGCAGCTTACCGAAGGGCTGCTGCCTTCGGCGATGATGGTTTCTCCACGGTCGTAGGCGACCACTTGATCAATGCAACCGGCCAGGAACGACTTGTCAGCTTCTAACAAGGGAGCGTGGCGCTCAAGCTTCCGTGTTAGTTGCACAATGAACGGTTTGCCGGGCATCGGCTCGCCCTTGCTCAGTCCTTGATGAGCATTCAGCAAACAAAAGCTGGAAAGGTCAATATTTCTTGGGGCTCAGGCCGCCCCTCACAATCGTTCTCGGCGGAGTAGAGCGGTGACGCGTGCGACAAGATCGCCCTGTTCACTGCGGATCAGAACGACGATTTGAGCCGAGCCGGACCGCGCTGCCTCGTCGGAAAGCATTCTCCCAACGGCAATGGACGCCTCTCTTTCAGCAACGGCAAGTCCATCGAACTCCAAGCCGTCCTGGTCACGATCGAGAGTCTCGCCTTGCTGAAAGTCGAAGAAGTATCGCGCCATCGTGTCAAAGCAGCGTGCGCTCCGTCGTCTCCAATGACCATCGAACCGCACGGCCACTGATTTGTTCCTCCTACAAGCTGCAGGCTCCGACTAGGGCAGACGCTGCTCCCAGCTCCCACCTGCGTATATCCTCTTCGCTTTTGGCGTACAGCGAGATAGGCGGCGACTGGTACGTCTCGATGATGCGCTCCAAAACTGACTCGGCTATGAGGCACGATGCCGGCGAACACCGCTGCGAGAAGGGCAAGTACAGCAACGAGATCGTACCGAAGCCGCCCCCCAGACAAAGGACCATTGGCCCTGACAGGACCGCAAAAGCGGAGATCTGATCTTGCGTCATAGATTAGGACCTAGACTCAGCAGTTGATGGTGGCTGCGATGCAAACGGGGGGTAAAAATTGTCAGCGAGACGATCGTAAATGGCGCGATGCGGCGGAAGCCCTTGAGGCGGCAGAACCTCCGTTCGATGCCGTTCTCCCTAGATCGGGCGAGAAGCAGTTCTTCCATTTCCGGTTTGCCTTGGAGGCATGTTGGGCACTTTTGCCACCGATCTGTTGACGGATGGTGTTGCTGTCGTAGCCTGTGGCCGCGCCGAATTGGCGTTTTCCGACATCGGATCGAGAAGGTGTGTGCCCGGCGCAATCGGGAACCTGACGGCCGCCAAGCAAGAAAGTAATAGGGCAGTCGGGCGGCGGTCCTCCGGGGTTGGGAAGTGCATGAGGATGTTTGTTCCACACGCTCCTTGGCCGCCCAGCTCTGGAGTCGGTTGCAGAGTGTCCTCCTCGGGAAGCGGGTGCGTCCACACAGCCTTTGCCGCTCTTGACGACAGGTGATGCCGCTGAATGCCGCGGTTCGCCGCGGGTGCTACTGGGAAGATGTTGCCTCGACGGTCAGAAATCGACGAATCCCCGTCGCGTGCCCCACCCGCGCTTTGGAGTGCATATGATCCAGCTAGATCAGGTCGTTTCGGTCCTTAGTCTCCTTGGCTGGTCGTCTTGTACCGCTCGTGTCGTTGTCTATCGGTCGCTGCGCCTCGGTGCGTGGGGAGTGCCGATCGCTCCACCCTCCTTGTCCCACTGCTCAAGTGCTTTCCGTTTGTTCGTCTCGGATGTCCTAGCGCTGCGATAGTGAATATCGAAGCCTGCAGTGGATGCTTCGCTAGTGATGGCGTCCAGAAGATCAGCATCTGAGATTTTCAAGTTGGGGAAGATGCGCCGTATTGCGCTCAGCGCTTCCGATATCGCAAATGGTCGGGCTTCTTTCTGACATTCGTTGAGGAATGCGCCGATTGCGGCCCGCACGTCGGGTGGAATGTGTTGTATTGCGCTGTCAGGGTTCACAGTGGGACTCTCGTTTCAGTTAAGGTTGCGCTCCTGCAACGGCTTTGCCGGAGCGTCAGCAAGCTCCGCCTCAAGCATCGAAATTCTATCGGCTGCTTCGCGCATCAGATGGTCGGCGCCGACGACATACCGCAGCGTGTTGTAAATCTCGGCATCGGCGTGCTGTCTTAAGCGATCGATCAGGTCGTCCGCAGGGAGCGCGGCGAGATATGCTCGTATGCAAACCGTAATCCCTTCGGTCAGCTGTTCGGAATCGGCGATGTGCCGATCTGACCGGTGCCGCGCGTAACCTCCCACAAAACCAAGATAGGCAGCAACTCCGGCGTCAAGTGCATGTTCGTCGACGTGGATCCGTTTCATTTTACCGACCCTGCGCTCGCGGGGTCCAGCACCTCCTTCGCGGTCCATGTCGTTTCGACCCAATGCACCGCGTCGAAAGGCTCGCCCGTGTCTAGCCGAGCCCAATGGCCATGTCGCTCAACTGTTGCATCGCTGGGCAGCCAGTGGACCATCGCGGTTTCGCCGACCGCGTTTCGCCCAATGACAGCGTTGCCGCTATAAGGTGCAACGGCCATCGGATGGATTGATCTGGCGATGTTGAATTCCTCCTCAGGCGAGGGGAGCATGTGCTCTTGCCTATGGGAAGGTGCGTTGGCTTCACTCGTCCATCGCTGATGTGAACGGTCGATAACTCTTCGTAACTTGACGTGTTCAGCCAAGAGGCTCCGCAAATCGGATTCGATCGCCATGCCGCCTTCAAATGCATGAACGAGAAGGCGTGCTTGAGCGGTCTCGATTTCGAGGCTCCGTTCAGGCCCGGTTTCGCGAACCTCGGCGAGCAATCGCTCGATCGTGGTCATGTTGTCGGAGGTAAGATAGGTGGAAGACATGACGTCCTCCTTTGGTCGGGGCCAGGGCACGATCGCCGCCCTCAATTAACGGCGCCCGTACCAGAAGCCGCCAACGACCTAACATACGCGCTTCCGCATAAGCTCACCAGCAGTATCGCAGACAGGCGAGGCGAAATCGCTCCCGAGCAAGTTTATGGATCAGGATCCCTGCTTCACAATGCGTCCGGCGTCACCGCGCACGATTTTGATAGGGTTGACTGGAACGTAGAAGTCGCGGCTTGACGTTGTTGGGCCACCGCCGAGCATACCGCCCACGCCGCCGCGAGCGCGTCAGTTGCTTCAAGCTTGGTTAGAAGGCACGGGCAGCCCCCGATCTGCGCCACGAAATCAACTGAGATAAGCAGTCCGCCTTTTCGGCGCGCATATGGCATCGAAATCTTCCCGGGCCGAAGGGCTGGCCAGCGTTGTCCGCGCGGGGAAGCAAGATCTGGACGAGGTGCATGGCGGCCGTTCGCTGAAAAGCAATCAACGTTCGCGGAGAGCACGACGTTCCCTTGGTTGCCTGGGCCGCTGGGGCTTTGCTGATATCCGGAGTGCGGCCCGAGACCGAAGCGTGTGAGCGGTTTGCCCGTTGGGCTAGCGCATCAAGCCCGCCGCCCGAAGAGCATCCTCGATGATCTTCTTCACACCTGGGGCGCCCGATGCAGGAAGATGCTGGAACAAGTGGATGCCAGTTGGCTCCGGGGATTTGGTTTTCGCCTTTTCCTTATGTGGCACACCTGAGCGGGAAAGGGGCCGCTGACTGGCGGGCACCTCCTGCTGGGATCTCGTGAAGACGCTCTTCCCCGTTGCCGAGATGCCCCAGAAGCGGGCAATCTCCTGTGTGGAAGAGATGCCGACATCGAGCATGTAGGGCCCCGGGGAGCCGAGGCCGTCACCAAGCGGCGTACCGTGACCCATCCCGGTGATCATGTTGATCTCAATCACTGCCTCTCCCGCGACATCACACCAAACCCGCTTGGCATGTCTGCCCGCCGACTTCGAGTACGTGGGCGCCACGTCCAACTCGTGGACACGCCGCCACTGGTCCGCAATGGCCTCCGCGTTGGATGGCGCAACAGTATGGTCGGCGGTGCCGTGCCAGATCGAAATCCTAGGCCATGGACCTCGATGATCCGATGCGCCGCGGAGGGCCCGTTCCAGATCCTGTTCCGACGGGCCACCCTGGCCGCGCATACGATCAAATGCCGCCGGGATCGTCGTCGCACTGCCGGAGGGCAGCCCTGCAATGATCGCACCTCCGGCAAACACCTCCGGATAAGTCCCGAGCATAGCCGCCGCCATTGCGCCTCCGGCCGAGAGGCCCGTGACGAAGATGCGCTTGCCATCGAGGCCGTGGGTGACGACCATCGCTTCGACCATCTCACGGATCGAAAGCGCCTCGCCGGAATCGCGGCTCGTGTCATTGGGAAGGAACCAGTTGAAACAGAGGTTCGGATTGTTGGCGCGTTGCTGCTCGGGATAGAGCAGCGCAAAGCCGGCTTCGTCGGCGAGTTGCGACCAGCCGGAGTGATGGTCGTAGGCGGCCGCGTTCTGCGTGCACCCATGCAATATGACGACCAGCGGCGCGCCCGTGGGAAGGTCCTTCGGCAGATAGCACCTCGCTTTCAACGTTCCGGGGTTGGAGCCGAAGTTGGTCAGCGTCTGGAGTTGGTCGGGTGTGCCGGGGTCGGCGGTATGAGCGTCATGTTGCGCTCGCAGCGCGGCGAGCCGCGCAATCGTATCGGAGATTCCTTGCATGAAGCCGTCCTCGCTTGTGACGCCCAGGATTGGACGGCAATGTGCATAACGCACTCGCAGCAATATCGTTGCTGCACTGCACAATAACAAGCAAGCGGCGCGACAGGGACCAGCCAACCCTTTGAGGCCGGTTGGAGAGTAAAGTGCTTTCAGCGTCGAGCGGTGAGGAAGAGCGTTTCTTCGTCGATGAGAGACAACGACGGGTCGCCGCTCGCACCAAAGAGGAATGAATTTAGGGTGAGGCGTTTCCGTTCTCTTAGATAACCTCCAAATCGTGCGACCGACAGCTCGCCTTGGCCAGGATTTCGGTCTTTTAGCTAGGTGACGCGGTCGCCTCAGGTGCGGAACTCAACGGGTGCCGCCGTGCCTCAGTTCAAAGGACACAGTTTAAGCGTCTCCTTGGGCTGTCAGGTAACGATCATATAGCTGGCAGCGTTCAATCGGAGCCCAAGTTTGCCGCAGCTGATCAAAGAGCTGAAGCCATACCTCCTCGGTTGGCGCGGCTACTTCGGTTTCTGCCGGACCCCTCGAGTACTCACACACCTGGAAGCATGGGTTTGCCGAAGACTACGCATGTATCTCTGGCAACAATGAGGGAACGCGCACAAGCGCTTCAAGGAACTCCGCCGTCATGGCTATCAAAGTTCGGAGCTGCGGTTGCCGCCGGTTCACCGACGAGATTCTGGCGCATGTCAGGACAACCCGGCGGTCAAACAGGCCCTGCGCAATTACAACTTTCGAGTAGCTCGGTCTCTCTCCACTCCATGTAAGCTTAATGAAGGGCACTCGTCTAAGTACGCCTTCTTTTGCGCGCGGGAGCGGTTCTGGCGTTTGGTCTAGGTCCGGTTGGCCTTTAGCAACTCATTAAAGTCGAACACTCTCGCCTCAATGAGCGTTCCGTCGGCTAATTCGAGAAAACCTATGGCACTTTTCGATATCTCCTTGGCTGGAACGTCCCCTTGGCTTCTGAGATGCTGCAAAACTAGATACCGTGCGGCCTCAGCATCAGGAGCCCCGACATAGTAGACCCTGTCGTCGAAGCGAAATTCCCATCCGCGTTGCAAGGGGAACCTCCCTCTTTTGGGGGCTGGATGCTATAGAGGCGCGACAATGTCGCGGAAGATCCATACTGAGGCACTTCTAGATGAGCCTGTTTCAGTCTTTGTTCGGTTTGGCTCGCTGTTTAGAGGCCGCCGAGCCTTCTTTTCGCGGTGGTTTGCCAATGGCGCCGCCTTCATTGTCCCATTCCTCCAGCGAGCTCCGTCTAATTGTTATCTCAGAAGGGGTGTCGCCGCGGGCCTCCACATGGAAGCCCGCTGCCGAAGCTTCGCTGGAAATGGCGTCCATCAGCGCCGCATCGGAAATATCCAGATCAGGAAAAACCCGCCGTACGGCACCAAGCGCTTCCGCAGTTGCGAGCGGCCGGGCTTCCTTCTGGCACGCGTTCAAGAATGCGCCGATCGCCGCTCTCACCTCAGAGGGAATATTGGGGACTGAGGCTGTTTTCATGGGTGGCCTCTCGCCGGAACGCGGCTATTCAATTGAAACGAAACGAGCGCCTCGATGTTCCTCAGTCGTCGGCAGATGGTTATGGTCACCCGGGCGCCTCCTCTCAAACGCGGGTCATCGAGCTGGAGCCGCAACCCTGCCGCCCCTAGTCCGTTGATCAGGGAGACGTCGTCGACGAAGCGTCCCCGTACTGACAACCATGATGCGGCTGAATTCAATTTCGTGCATGTGGCCTTGCGGGTCAGGAACCTGCCCGCAATGAAGCGGGCAGGAGATTTCCGTCTGTCAACAGGCCGGGTTTCGCCGGAGGAAGATGCAGGTTCCTGATTTGCGGCGAGCACGAGACGTCGACCTCACACACCTCGTCGGGCGGGAACAATCCGGTCCGCAAACAACGGATTCATAACGCCTGAACGGCCACCGAACCAACCCGAAATGGCGCCAAGCACGAGTGCTGCAAAAGCCAGAAGAGCACCCGTCGAGACGATAGAAGCGGTCGCGTCAGCCGCTTCCAGAGCCTGATTTTTGGCGTATGCTACCTGGTCGCGATATTCTTTCTCCATGGCAGCAACCTGCTGGGTGGCTTCAGGAAGCGGGATACGCCGCGCAGTAGACAGAGCCTGCGCCGCCTTCGCACGGGCCTGTGGAGCGCTTGCCTCGTCACCCACTACAAGCGCACGCATCGCGTTGACCGCGGCACCGGTCAGAGCCTCGGGGTCGGTGCCGGTGGCTCGAATCTGCGCATCAAGCGCTTCTAAAGGGTTCGAGTTTGCAATGAGGGGAGCGGCAGTCTGGGCTACCGTTGCGCCCACGCCGCCAACGGCGCTGGCCACTCCGCTGAACGCGCCGCCGACCAATGAACCTACGGCACTTGTGAGCATGTAGAGAACGAGGAGGGTCGTGAATGCCCATGTGGTCAAGCCGTGCAATGCTCCGGTGGTTGGGTCAGTCCTTCCGGACATGCGCGCGGCCACATAGCCGCCTGCAAAGGCACTAACGATGCCCGATAGGACGTACCAAATTCCTGCGACCACCGAGAAGGTTGAAGCGGCCGGATTGTCACCGGCCCTTGGGTCGAGGGTCGCAATGCCGATGCCGGCGCCCAGCATTGTCAACAGGACTTGAGTGACGAGGGCGACGACTACGCCAGCAAAGATCGCCCCCCAACTAACTTTATAGACCACGATAGACTGAGTGGTATCTCCTACTATGGAGCTCCGTTCGAGTAAGGCATCTGAAACGCCCTGGTTATAGGTGGTGCTCATTCGTATTATTCCTTTTTCTTGCGAGCGTCTTTTGAGGGACGTCAGTGGGAACTATGTTTTGTTGCCAACCGGACCGGGTGGGCGACTTATCCGGCAGCAGCCTTAAATTCCTCAATCTCGTCGACTGATGCTGCGTTGATGCGGTCCGTGCCGAGATCGGTCAGCGCGGCATCCGCCGCGTGTTCTTCTTCGAGCGTCTGCATGAGGATGTCGGCAACCTCGTCGAGGCCAAGTGCACCGGCCCATGCGGCGAGCGTGCCATAGCGGGTGATTTCGTAGTGCTCGACAGCCTGCGCGGCAGCTATCAAAGCGGCGTCCAAGGTGTTCTCGCGGTCGATTTGACCCATGAGCTCTTCTGCTTCCTCGATGATGCCTTCGATGGCGGGGCATTCTTCACCATGAGGCTGTTGACCGATCAGTTCGAAGATCCGATTGAGCCGAGCCACGTGCTCCTCCGTCTCCGTAAGATGGGCGTCGAATGCTTCGCTCAATCCCGGCGCTATCGCCTTCTCCGACATCTTGGGGAGGGCTTTCACGATCTGATTTTCCGCGAAGTAGATGTCTTTTAGTTGGTATAAAAATAGGTCGTTCATGTTCTGAATAGCCATGGGGTTTTTCCGTCCTCTTGTGGGAGCACGACAACCAAGAAGGCGAATTGATCCGCCTTCTCTGTCGCTCGGCATCCATTTTTGGGGGAATGTCGTGCTCACCCAACAGACGCGGAGACTTAAGGTTCCTCGAATCTCGGAATTACTCGGACCGGCTAAATCTTTTTATGTCGAGACGACGGGGGAGCACTCGTGCGGCGCTCAGACTTTTGGCAGTGAAATACTGGCACATATGCTTCACTAGAGCTCGAACTTGGAGGCGAGCAGGCGCTTCCCGAAGATGGCCCCTACGTTGCGCTCGGCAACCCATCATCAAAGTTCCAGCGGAGTCAAATGTTCACGCGAGTTCGCGCAATCAGCGATTATCGCACGTGGTTGATCACCAGGCAGTCTATCGCCGCGAAAAGGTGCAATGCCGCACCGAGCACCACGAAGCCGTGCCACAGCGCGCTGTGGAAGCGCAGGCTCTGCCAGGCGAAGAACACTACGCCGACCGAGTAGAAGATGCCGCCTGCTACGATTAGCCGGAGCGTAGTTGGGGGCAGGGTCTCAAGGAGTGTACTCATAAAGGCGAGGCCACTCCAGCCGATCGCAAGATAGAACACAATTGCCAGCCGGTCGAAGCGTCCGGGCAGGAACAGCTTGATCGCTACGCCGGCGATTGCCGCGCCCCAGACGATGGCGACCATGATGCCGACATGGGCGCGATCGTCGAGCTGCGTGAGGAAGGGCGTGTAGGTACCGGCGATGAGCAGGTAGATGGCCGCGTGGTCGAAGCGGCGCAGCACCCATTTGGCCTTCGACACGGGCCATAGGTTGTAAGCGAGTGAGATCGACAGCACGGTGAGCAGCGACACAACGTAGAAGACGGCCGCCACATATTCCCAAAGCCCGGCATGGAAGGCGGAAGAGGCGAGCAGAATCGACCCGGCGGAGATAGCGAGCGCGATGCCGACCACATGCACGATGCCGTCGGCGATCAGCTCGGCCCTTGAGCAGTGGAAGCGGCCGGAGAACGGGATATCGATCGTCAAGGCGCCTCTGTCACCTTCTTTCGGACGGCCATGGATGGCTCCGCCTGGTCGGATTGGTCGGCTTGATTGCAAGTTCCGACGCTTAACCGACGCCGAGGGCACTTGTTCCACCTGACGATCCTCCTGGCGAACTTGACGTCGTGGAGGAATGCCGGATGGGGGAAAGATCCAGGTTGGTTGGCGAACCGTCGGTATTCACACCGGACTACGCTCCTGAGGAAATGTTCGAGATTGCGCGAAACTGTACAAGGCCTCAAGGTAGCACGCAAAGCCTCACGCAAGCTCCTGCCCTCGCATTCTCGCCCGGAGATAGGCCGGAGATATGTACGCTCGTGCCGTTGCACACTCGCACGCGGATAACTTCGGCAGCCCCATCACTCGCACGCAAACGGTCGGGCCTGCCTGTATTGGGAGTGATTGGAGTTGGCCGGACGGGCCGCGGAAGGGAAGATAGCCTCCACTAGCTCGAGCGGTTCAACGCGATCGTCTCAACGAAACGGCGGATGCTGAACCTTGATTGCCAAGCAGGGAACACTGCCGCCAAACATTCCTCCACAACCAAATACCGAAAGGCGAAGAGGCCGCCTCCCGGTCGGCTTGAAGTTCGAACACGGCACGGAAGAGCGACGAGGTTTCTTCGCAGCCTAGCCGTTGAGAACGCGAAGAAAACTCTCGCGCCAGGCGGTGATGCTGTGTCGACGCAGAATCTGCATCATGGCCTGCCAGCGTTGGCGCCGCTCTTCAGTCGGCATCAGTAACGCTTTCTGCAGAGCTTCTGCGACGGCGTCGGGGTCATATGGATTGGCGATCAGCGCAGCATCTAGCTCGTAGGCAGCCCCGGCAAACGGCGAGAGCACGAGAACACCCGGGTCTTCAGGAGACTGTGCGGCCACGTACTCCTTGGCAACCAGGTTCATTCCGTCGCGCAACGGTGTGACGAGTGCGACCCGGCTGATCCGAAAGAAGCCCGCCAGCGACTGCTGGGAAAAGCTCCTGTTCAGATATTGAATCGGCGCCCAGTCGAGTTGTGCGTAGCGACCGGCGATGTCGCCGGCTAACGCGCCGAGCCGCTGGCGTAAAGCACGGTATTCAGGAACGTCGCTGCGTGTGGCGGTTGCGATCTGGAGAAGACGGACATGATCGCGTTGCACGGGATAGCTCTCCAGGAAGCTGGCGAAGGCTTTGAATCGATGCTCCAGGCCCTTGCTGTAGTCGAGTCGGTCCACGCCAATGATCAACTGGCGACCCCGGAGACTCCCTTGTAGTCGCCGGGTCGTCCGGGACTTGACCGCTCGAGCGGCCATGTTAGCGATGGCGTCAGGGTCGACCCCGATCGGAAAAACGCCAGAGCGAAGGTCGCGATCAAACGCGCGAATGCTCCCATCGGCCGACACCTTGCCGCCGGCGCGGCGAACAACAGCATCATGGAAGGCCGTCAGATCCTCAATTGTCTGGAAGCCGACGAGATCGTAGGCGCACAGTGACTTCAGAAGCTCGATGTAATGAGGAAGGGTCGCCAGCACACCCAAAGATGGAAACGGCGTATGTAGAAAAAATCCGATCCGTTGCCTGGCTCCGACACGGCGAAGTTCATCAGCCATCGGAATTAGGTGGTAATCATGAACCCAGACGACGTCGTTCGGCTTGAGAAGGGGCGCGAGTGTGTCGGCGAGGCGGGCATTGACCCGTAGATAGGCGGCGAAGTCGCGTCGGGTGAAATTCACGAGATCGAGGCGGTAGTGAAACAGGGGCCATAGGGCGGCGTTGGAGAGGCCGCTGTAGTACCCATCATGGTCCGCACGGGTGAGATCCACCGTGGCATAGGTGACGCCATCGGCTTCAAGAACGTTCGGCGCCGAGGGTGTCTCTGCGAGCTTGCCACTCGATCCGAACCATAAGCCACCGGCCTGGTGCAGAGCGTCGACAAGAGCGGTCACGAGCCCGCCGCTCCGCTGAGCGCCTTCTCCCGGCAGAGCAACACGATTGGAGACAATGACCAAGCGGCTCATGAAGGTTCTCCTGTAGCAATCACGATCGCCTCAGGGCGAAGTGCAGACGCTTGCCGCGAACTCAGTACCGTAGCAGCCAAGGACAATTGCGTCGCCTAGACCCGTGAGCGGAGAAGCGACAGAGCCAGCGCTTCGGTCAACGATCAAGGCTTCCTGATTGTCAGCTTCTCTCTGGGTTCGCCGGTTCCCGACGCTGCTCCAACGGGATAAGGCAGGTAACCCGAGGGCGGAGCCGTTCGACCAAGCGGATATTGATCGCCGAGGATGAGATTCTGGCGTTGGAGCTGGAAGAGATGCTCACCGAGATGGGGCACGTCGTTGTGGATATCGCTACGCGGATACCACAAGCAATCCAGCTGGCAACCGAAGCCGGCATCGATTTTGCCATACTCGACATCAATGTAGCCGGCGCGAAGTCGTTTTCCATTGCAGACGTATTGCGGACCAAGGGTGTCCCATTTGTCTTTGCCGCAGGGTATGGATGGGCAGGCCTCATAGACGGCTACCGGGATGAGGCCACGCTGCAAAAACCCCATGGTAGTGCCGGAGAAAAGGCTTCGATCAGAATGCTCGGCCACTGGACATAGGGAGCGTTGTCACAGCGGCTGCGGTCATGGATTCCGGACCTCGTGGTGGAGTTCCAAGTTTTTACACGAAGCCTGAGGCCTTTTCGCCAGCACGCGGACTGGGCCGTCAGACTCTTGGACAGGTCCAACCCGAGCTAGCCCACCTCATGCCGATCCGGCCACACCCTTGGGAACCATCCACCTTGCGGCGACTTCGCAAACCTCGAGATGCGAATGGAGATGAGCTATGAAGGGCCAAGGCGAAACGACGTTGCCAGCAGGAGCGAAGGCGCGGGCACGTGCGAACGAGAAACACGGGAAGGGCGACCGGAAAAGGCCGCGCGACGCAACGTTGCCAGCCGGGGCGAAGGCGCGGACACGTGCGAGCGAGAAGCACGAGGAAGGGCGACCAGCAACCAAGGCCGCCCACGGAGATGTCTTGGTCCCTCGGCATCAAGAAGCCAGAACACGTGGCCATGCTCATGTCGGTGGTGAATGCGCACGGCCAAGCTCATCGCATCGCCCGTGAATGCCCGGAACGATTGGAGATAGCCCGCCAGCTTGCAAAGTCGTTCGAGAACGGCGCTCGCGCCCCAGTAACTGATCACGCCAGCCTTGTGCAGCAATGCGATAATTTGGAGCACGCTTGCCGCGAACTGCTCGGCCGCGGTCTCTTGGGCCTGTCGCCCTGCTGCAGCTGCTTCAACCGAATTGCGAGAATTGCCGTGCTTGGTGCCTCGCTCCGTTGGTCGGTATGAAACGCGCGTGAGCTGACGTTAGGCCGAATCGAAGTGCCGCCTTCGCGGCAAATCGCGTGCTCGTCTCGCGGCCTGTCCAGTTGCCGATTGCCGTTGAATGCCGCACAAGAGGACTTGCGATCTCGCCGGAGAAGTCTTCATGCTGCGCGCCAAGAAAGTTGCGATCGACCACATCTACGACCTCACTGACTGGGAATCCAGGACAATTCCAGGAGAGCGAAGAGGAATGGCAAGGACATCACCCGATCAGGTCCAAATTCGAGCAGTCTACAGTTCAGATAGCGCCGAACACCAAGCCCGCGAAGTGGAGTTGAGATATGAGCACGCGTGAGATTCTTTGCAACTTAGAAATGATAAAAGCGGAATACGATACAGTAACAACAATGAATGGTGATATCGGTCATTATGTCAAGGTACAAATAACTTCAGAGGGCAGAGAGTTCCATTTCGATCTTTCGCTTTCTGAGGGGGAATTGTTTGCAGCAGAGCTCGATGTGCTGGCATCGATCATCCGTGCACGGGCTATTAAGACGCGCTTGAAGGGCGAGTGATGCCGCGTGGATACTTATTGCCGCTTGCTGATGCTGAGCAGCGTGGTTATGCGGCCGGTGGGGTATTCCCGGGCCGCGCGGGCGAGCGGGCGAAGCCGAAAGCCGCACGGGCCAAAATGTATACAGTCAAAAACCCGACGTCAGGTCGTACTGTCGCGGTCAGACCCGGTGTGACAGGTGTACGCAACGGTTCTGGCTGCGCTGATCTCGGGACAGCAAAATCTTAGTCCTGCGACTTCCGCGGGTCCCTGGTGTTCCAGCGACGAAGTTCGTTGAGTGCCCACTGATCGTCACCCTTGTCGCGCCAATGTCGGATGATTCCCAAAAGCTCCGACTTGGCGCCATGCTTGCGAAGCGCGTCGTAGAGGTCGTCGGGCTCGTTGCCGCCAGCGTGCGGCATCTCGGCGCCGAGCTTCTTCAGCGCCCGGGCGACCTCGTCGCCGATCGCGGCTCTGATGGTCGGTTCAACTGGATGGCTGTGCGGAGACTGCTCCATAGTCCGCTTCCTCGGTCGCCAATTATTGGCCGTTCAAATTCCAGGATCGTCGTTCGAGCGTAGCGTAGGTTCTTTCGTAGAGTCTGATCAACTCGCGCACTGCCGATACCCCACGCAATGGCTGGACGGTCGCGCGCTTCGCCCCAGCCTATGCCTCATCCCTTCCACTTGGTCATCCAGTTTCAACACATAGAAGCCGAGCCGCCGCCAGTCCTTCCTCGTGCGCTTCAGGAGCTACGCCCCAGCCCCCTATCCAGTGCGCGCTGAGAGGCACGTACATACCCGCCTCCGGATGTCGGTCACCGACCCTATTTGAACAGCACTGTAAATCTTGTGCCCCGGTCGTTGTCCCCTCGGCCGAAGCGCAATTTGCCGCCAATCACTTCGACAAGAGACCGCACAATTTTCATGCCCAATCCTTTGGAAGCTGCTGGATCAAATCCCTCCGGCTACTCAGGATATTCATTCGAGACCGACAGGGCATATCCGTTTTGCGGGTCCGTCTCCAACCTGACGGTAATGCGACGGCAGGGTGATTTCAGCCCCCTCCACGACAATGACCTGCTCAGGCTCAGCTTGTGAAGACACCATTGCGGAGACGTCGCGACAGAGCTCATCGAGATATTGCTTGATCGCAACGGGGCCTTCCATCGAGACAATGCAATCGCCGGTGCACGCGCTCGATCGTCGCCACCCGATTGGCAGCGACCGCCAATTGAGAAGCTATCTCTGGATTGCTCGATGCACGGCTCTGTAGCGAAAGCAGGCTTACGACCATTTGCAAGCCGTTCAGGAATCGATGGTCGGATTCCTTGCTCAAGAGCGCTTGTCGCCGGATCAAATCGCGCTGCTGAGGAATTAAATCCTCGTCTCGGGCGAGGGCCTTTCGTAGCTGAGCTTCGATCCCCGTCTGTTCGGGTCGGTCGTGCCCGTAGCTCGCAGGTAGCCGACTGCTCAGATGTCCGGGTATGCGATGCGAAGACGACTCCGCCACATGGGCCAAATCTACGACGGTCATGACTGATCGCACCTCCCTTGGCGTCTAAAATCTGTCTCCTACGAACACCTCGAAGGACCTATGAAATCTGTCACGGAGTGCGCCACGTTCGCTTGATCTGAATCAACAGGGCATCCAGCGTTTGAAACGAACCAATGTCGGCAGTCTCAACAGTGCTCGAGACGCCCCTCGCCGACTTGATGGCTTGAAGCCTTAAGCAAAAGATTTATGTCATCACCGCTTTGATGCATGAATTTGATGCACCGGTCGTGGCGCGACGGCCGTGCTCGCCGGCAAGAAGCTCCGCGTCGCAGCGGTTTATGATCGGCTCCGCCGAATTCACCGTGCTGCAGAATATGGCGATGGCCGCTGGTTTCTGCGCAGCACTATGATCGGCTGGGGAGACCAGCGCGATCGCGGTTGATTCAAATCAACGCAATCGAGCAGCCTTTCGGTTTGCACCAAGCTCTGTCCGCCCTATCCGGCGGGTTGCTTATTTGGAGGGAGAGGAACATGGACAAAGACCGGGTCATCGGATCGGCAAAGGTAATAAAGGGGAAGATCAAGGAGGCTGTCGGCAAGGTGGTCGGCGATGCCAAGCTTGAAGGCGAAGGAAAGGCTGACGAGATCGAAGGAAAGGTGCAGAATGCTGTCGGCGGCCTTAAGGACGTGATAAAGGGAAAATAGGCGGCGCCCCCATGAATCAGAACGTTCTTTACCTGGTCATCGGCGTTCTAGTCGTAGCTGCCTTGGTCTTAGCCTATGAACTCTACCAAGAGCGGCAGACGACGGCAGGCATCCAGATTGACGTCGGTAAAAGCGGGGTTTCCATCGAGACAAAGTGAGAGTTGTTTCCGTCGGATTTCTTAGCAATTGTAGACCGTCACGTGCATTCATCAGGTTTAACGGTATGCAAAGAGGGATAAGATGTCTATCGGACTAGTTCTTATTGTCATTCTGATCATATTCTTGCTTGGAGGGTTCAGTGGGCGCTTCGGCGGCTATGGTTACGGCTACGGGCATGGGGGCATTGGGGTTGTCGGCATCATCCTGATCGTCCTCCTTGTCCTGGTACTGATGGGACGGATTTGATCTGAGCAGCTAGAGTTCTATTCTCGCTGTCCCTCTCTCCGGGAGGTGCAGGGAGACGAAGTCGTGACGCGGGGCTACGTTCCCAGACTGTTTCGCAAATGGATGTGCGGCCGTGAAGAGTCGCGACCCGCAAGCATTGTTTCCCCCATGCGTAGTTTTTGGGGCCTGATGAGTGCCTACTGGCTTTCAGAAAGTTGACGCGAGGCCTGGGGACTGACACTAATCATCGTTGTCCTGACGGCAATGGCCGCGAAGGCCAGCGTCTGGTTCGCCGTGGCTTCGGGGGACCTGGTCAATGCGATAGCCTACTTCCACTATCCGAATACGTCGACCACGCTTACGTCCCTGCTGACCTCCGCGGCAACACTCGTTGCGATCTCGATTCTCAAAGACGCCTGCTTCATAGCAGTCCGCCACTTCTTCTCGACCACGCTACACCGCAAGTGGCGCGAGTGGCTCGACCGATGCTTCAACGAGGCCCTGCTCGACTCCAACCACACGCATTTTCATCTGCAGCATATTGCGTCCAAACCCTGCCGGATTCGGAAGGCGGCCGGGACGGACAAAGCTGGGACCGGCTTCTCTCCGGAGGCCAAAAGCAGAAGCTCGTCCTTGCCAGGATCCTACTGCTGCAACCAGGACTGCTATTCCTCGACGAGGCAACAAGCGCTCTCGACACGGAGGCGCTGTTTGCATACCAGCGGGCCATCAAGGGTCATTGCCCCGATACGACGGTGATCAGCGTCATGCACGATGTCTCGCCTCTACGACCAACGAGCGGCATTGAGTTCCTCGATAGCGTTCTTGCCATCGACAAAGGGGTGGCCATGAAGAAGTCCATCCGCGTGGCAGGAGGCGGGGTGGCCTTTTCTGCCCCGACGCTGGACGGCAGGCGCACCTACTGCGAGCTTGCTCAAGTTTTCCAAGCTAATGCTGTGTCGGTCAGCTCAGTGGGTCATTTGAGGTTGACGCTCTCGGCGAACGAAACCAACAGATGTCAGGCGCGGAACTCAGCGTTTGTCCGACTCAAGCTTCCTCACGTCCGCACGCGCGTCGGCGAGTCGGTGTTCGGCTGAGCGGATTTGCCCTATGAGTTTGGTCGCGAACTGACCGGTGTCGGCGTCGTAGCGCTCTTCCTCAGTTCGCAGCGCTTTCCTGGCTTCTTCGACGGCTTTGCCGGCTGTTTTCGATTTTAAGCTGCTCATGATCATGGATCCACCCAACCGTTCAGTCCTCTGCGCGGCAATGCTCAAAACTTGGAGACAATCGTCCGCTTGCCAATGCATCGAAACATGCGAGTCACTCGGGGGCATTGAGCCAGATCAATGTGAAACGCCCGCGCCGCAGCGATAAGGACAGCGGCTGCTCAAATAATGCTCGACGCAGTCGCCGGTGGCTGGTGTGAAATCAGGATTGACTTCGCTTCCCGCGGTTCGACCGGTCGTTCCGATACTCAAGTTGGAATTTCGAGCGTCGGTCGGCCACGAAGCTCGAAGGGCGCGTGATCCCGAGGAAGGCATGAGTCGTCTGCATACTGAAAATCATCTTGTCTCGCGCATCGGCTGGCTGCGCGCTGCCGTTCTTGGGGCAAATGACGGTATTGTCTCAACGGCCAGCTTGATTGTCGGCGTCGCCTCCGCGGCTGCGGGAAGTTCAGAAGTGCTGGTCGCCGGAATCGCGGGGCTGGTTGCGGGCGCGATGTCGATGGCCGCCGGCGAGTATGTTTCGGTCAGCTCTCAATCCGACACGGAAAACGCCGATCTCCAGAGAGAACGTCTGGAGCTTGCAACCCAACCTGAATTCGAGCGGGCTGAGCTCGCGGAGATCTATGTGAAGCGCGGGCTTGAACCGGAGCTTGCACGTCAGGTCGTCGAGCAGTTGATGGCGAAGGATGCACTTGCTGCGCACGCGCATGATGAGCTTGGTATCACCGAGATGACCACGGCCCGCCCAATCCAGGCAGCCCTGACATCGGCGGCTACATTTGCGGTCGGCGCGGCGATGCCCCTCGCCATGGTTCTAGTGTCGCCTGCCTCTATGCTGGTCTGGGTGGTATCGGCAGCGTCTCTGATCTTCCTCGCCCTGCTTGGTGCAGTCGGAGCAAAGGCTGGCGGGGCGAATGTCATGAAGGCAACGCTCCGTGTCACCTTCTGGGGAGCATTCGCGATGGCGCTGACCGCAGGCATCGGGGTTCTCGTAGGCACTGCTGTCTGATCAGCCAATGCGGGGAGCCCGAACGAACGCCTCTTCGTGCTCAATCACGTCTCTCGCAGGACAACGGCGCCGGCGGCCAGATCGTTAGTGTTCGAGGCGACCTCGTGCACCGTTTGTGCGCTTGTGTTCTCGAACGTGTCAGTTCGACCTACTCGGCGACGGTGACGCCGTCCTTGGTGATGCGCGGCGTGGCATAGATCTTGTCGATGACGACGTTGCGCCGCATTGGGCCGGCGTGGTCTTGACGGTGATATCTGCGCGAAAATAGAAATGGACAGAACCTCGTTGAAGCTCGATTGAAGCGCATATGAGGGGCTGGTTGATTGTGCCAATTTGGCTTTCGCGGTGTCAGAGGACCGCCGTTCATCACCGGATGCTCGCCAGCGAATGTATCGCACCGATCCGGGGCGGCATGTCGCTTCGTTCGAACGCTGGAATGAACGCTCGTGCTGACCACGGATTTACTAGCAGCACTCCGTTCGGCGGTTCGAGTGGGAACCATCCGGAATGCGCTGGTGCGTACTTGCTCGAGAATAGTAACTATGACCGGCCGCCGAACCACCCAAAAGGTCATTCGCTTCAAGTCGGCGTTTTGGCTGCCGGGATTCGACGCGCCGCAACCGCCCGGAGAATACCTTGTCGACTATGACGAGGAGCCGATCGAAGTGGCGAATCATATGGGGTGGCGGCGCGTGTCCACCTTCATCCACCTGCCGGCAATCTCCGCGAAGGGGGCGACTCAGCAGATGGTGACGGTCGACCCGACCTTCCTAGAAGACGCACTGAAAAAGGACCAGAGTGGACAATGAGCACCAAGGTGTACACGCAGCGGAACGCCGTCAGGTGCGAGGCCGCAACCGACGTTTTTGCAGTGGGCCAGACCGTTCGAAAGGCGGTTCTTCGCGGGCGACGCGCGCTAACAACGGACGCCGCTACATGCAGATCGGGAACGTCGGTCCGCGCAAAGCGTCTTCGGACGGCCGCCGGGACTCCTACACCTTGACCGTCGCGGATCTCCGCTGAAGCGCGGGTTCAAATGCTGATCCGCTACGGCTCCGAAATCACGTTGACCTGCCAGCAGCCGACAGCGCTGGTTTGCCTGCTGTCAGTACACGAGGACCGTGCAGCCGACATCCGCGTTCCGGAGACTGTATTCACCACGCCCCACGTTCCGACATCGACCTATCGCGATCTCTTTGGCAACCGATGCCTCCGGCTTGCCGCTTCGGTGGGTGACCTGACGATATGGGGCGATGCCACGATCGAGGACGACGTATGCCGGACGAGGTTGTCTCCGGCGCCCAGGAGCTGGCGGTGCCTGACTTGCCGGACGATTGCCTCGTCTATCTCATGGGCAGCCGCTATTGCGAGACCGACCGTCTCAGCCAGACGGTATGGGACCTGTTCGGCTCACTAGCACCCGGCTGGGGCCGCGTGCAGGCGATCTGCGACTGCGTCCACAACCACATACGCTTCGACTACATGCAGGCCCGATCAACGCGGACGGCCTTCGAGACATTCCACGAGCGCGTCGGAATCTGTCGCGATTTCGCGCATCTCGCTGTCACCTTCTGCCGCTGCCTCAATATCCCCGCGCGCTACGTGAACGGCCATCTCGGCGACATCGGCGTTGCACAGGACGCATTGGCCCTGCCGCCGGTCGAAATCCGACGTTGTGCCCAGTGCTTCGGTTATCTGAGCAGCTTGCGCGCTGGAGTAGAAATCTAGCTATTCGCAGATGCACCTGTTGGATACCATGTTCGGGTAATACCCAGTGACGAAATCGTTGATCCTGTTACCTATCGGCGACGAGATCTCCGATGCGTTGCGATACTCATGTAGGAGTTCGAGTCGCCCCGAACGAACGGTCGCCCTATCGCTGAGGTTCATGACCTGCTTCCTATTGCGCCACCTTCGCCGTCCCATCGCTCGAGAGCACTATCCATAGTCTTGTGCAGACCCACGTGATGCGAAAGGGCACTACGCAACTCGCTCTCCTTCGTCATGCCTTGCTCGAACCGCTGTATCAGTAGGCGTGCCGCAGCGGTTTCTCGATCCAAGTTGCGTATCAGTCCAGCTCCACGGACCTCGGAGAGCAACCGTTCGATCAGATTCATGTTGTCGGAAGTTAGATAGGTGGAAGACTGGTTGCCTTCCTGTCAGTCGGGGCTAGGGCACACGATGGTCACCCTGGTTCGGCAACGCCCGTATCAGATATTGCCGAGGGTTGCACTGTACGCCTTGTCGTTGCGGTATGCAACAACTTAAAATTGAATTGCCCCGTTTCCGCCCAGCGCCAGGCGAAACACTTCGGGAGAGATTTTTCGCTGTCCCTGGAGGGAACGGGACGCAGGCTCAACCCATGCGTGGGCAGAGATTTGCCTTCCCGGAGCCGGGGCCGGATTATCCTCTTCTCCGCTGCACCATAGCGCTGAATCGGCCAGACGGTGGGTCCGATCAAAACAGCGTCGAAAAGGCACCGCACTCTGGGCCTTCATGGTTTGCGATTGCAAGGCGAACGGAGCAGCTCCGGGTTAAATGATTGCGAGCAGGTCGGCCATGGATGATCAAGTACGACAACTAGCTGAACAGCTCTTAAAGACCGGCTTCGATCAGCTGTCAGATCGTGAACGCCGGGTGATCACCGGCGTCGCCAAGCGCACTCAGATCAGTCGTGACGCGAACCACGCCTTCGACGAAAACCTGACCGTCGGGGATCGCCTCGCCGATCGGGTTGCAACGTTCGGTGGCTCGTGGACGTTCATCACGATCTTCCTCGGTGTCCTCGTCGCGTGGACCCTGTTCAACAGCGTCGTCGTGGCTTGGTTCGCCGTGGCATTTGACCCTTACCCTTACATCTTCCTCAACCTCATCCTTTCGATGCTGGCCGCGCCGCAAGCGCCGATCATTATGATGTCGCAGAACCGTCAGGCCGTCCGCGATCGCGTGGCAGCTGGCCTCGACTATGAGGTCAACCTGAAGGCGGAACTCGAAATCATGGCTCTGCACGAGAAGCTGGACCAAATCCGCATTGAAGGCTGCGCGCTTCGTCATGGACGGCGAACTTGTCATCCCCGGCCAGTCCTTCGAGACATCGCAGCTTCGCCTTCGACCGGCAGCGAGCCGGATCGCCGAACTGTCGGGCAAGTTACCGGCGCGGCTGGTCGTGTTCGATCTTTTGGCCGACGACAGCGGCTAGATCGTTGCCAAACCCTCTCGGAGCGGCTGGCATGAAATGCCGCAACGGCGTTATTTAAACGGCTAGTAGTCCCCACCACAAAGTATCCCAGCATGGCTGATGGCGGCGACAGCTTGGAAGACATAGGACGGTGCATTCGCGACCTGCGCGAAGCGATGGGCTACGACAAAGCGAGTCTTTTCGCTGAATTCATGGGTTGGCCGCCGCC
The DNA here is from genome assembly GCF_033542235.1 of Mesorhizobium sp. BAC0120. Classification (NCBI taxonomy): domain Bacteria; kingdom Pseudomonadati; phylum Pseudomonadota; class Alphaproteobacteria; order Hyphomicrobiales; family Phyllobacteriaceae; genus Mesorhizobium; species Mesorhizobium sp. BAC0120. The sequence continues at coordinate 23,744 of NZ_JAWRCU010000032.1, forward strand.
GCAGCTCTCGAACTACGAAACCGGCCAGAAGCGACCTGAAGTCAGCATGGCCATCCAGCTATGCAGAAATACCCATGTGACGCTTAACTGGATCCATGTGACGCTTAACTGGATATATGAGGTGAACCCGCGGGCCTCCGCTGGATATTGCAAATCTTATCCAGGATCACCTTGACCGGAAGCGAGCGGCTTCGGCATAGGCCTGATAGGCATTGCGCTCCGCAGTATGCGGTTCAGCGCGTTTACCCTTGGAGCTTCGCCTGCCAAATTCTGTGGTGCGCCGGACTAACATTGTGGTCATGAGCCAAAGGGCCGTCGGCGATGCTGCGCGCCGGCGGAAAGCCGCGTTTTGTTTAGTTTGCCCTCGTCGGTCTTTGGTGACATGATCCCATTGCCGGCTTAGGCCAGCGAGCGATGAAGCGCTCGCCCGTCACAGCGGAACGCCAGTGCAGAGCTTGACAGCACCCTTTGAGGGTCCGTTCAACAGCGCCAGATGCGTTTCGCACAGCGGCAGCGCCAAATCGAAACAGGGGCGACCGGAATATCCGATCGCCTCTTTTTGTTCCAGCCTTCGGGCACTGTTGCGCGTCCTTGCCATGTCTCCCGATCTGTTATTGAAGGGAATAGTCATGGAAATGCCTATTGCGGTCATTGTGCAGGTGATTGCGGGTATTCTCGGTGGCCAAGCAATAGGTACGGCATTCCAGCAGGAGGCGATGAGCCAATTGCCGAAGATCATTAGCGGTGCGGTGGGCGGCGTTGCCGGTGGATCGTTTCTCGGCAGTCTTTTCGGCGGCGCGGCTGGCGCTGATCCGGCTGCGGGCGGCGCCCTCGGCGGCATTCTGGGCAATATCATCGGCGGTGCTGGCGGCGGCGCGATCTTGACGGCCATCGCCGCCGCAGTGATGAACGCAATGCGCAATAGGTGACTTCGCGACTAAGACGCTTGGTTCAAGAACGAAATCGCAGCACCGAGTTTGCGGAGCGACCAGCCGTGGGATCGCCGGATATATCGGGTTCGAGGGGGATATCTACCCAATGCCTTCCGAAACCTTTGACGACGTCGCCGACCATCTTCCCCGTTTCCTTGCAGAAGTCTACAACAAATGCAGGCTCCATTCGGCGCTCGGATATCTGAGCCTGCAGCAGTCCGAGGATCGCCATATCCGGCAGACTGGCAAAGCCGCGGTTTGATCAATGTCCACCCTCGGAGGCGCATTCTAGATCAGAGGGTATGATCCAGCCGCACCGGAAGAGTCCGCGCCTCTCTTTACCGCAAGCTCATCTGCAATGGCCTGCCTGAGGTCGCCCACCACCTCTTCAAGCTCCTGGATTGGCACTCCGTATTTTCTAGCTGCTGTGACGCAGCGCCTCACGAGACCTGTCAAAGTCATCCGCGGGCTTAAGGCTCGCTCAACTATGTTGGCCTGAAATCACTCATCGAGGAATTCCTCAGCACGTATCGACATTGCCCTAATCCAGCCTGGGCCGGCGGCAAGGTTCTAGGCATCGACTACAGCCAGGATCGCGTTGACGGCGTCCGCGGCGATCCAGTTGCAGCGAAGCTTCGCGCCATGCATGAGCTGAGGCGCTGCCGCGAGCTCATCGGCCGGCGGGGGGTCGAAACCCTTGAGGCTTTATGCGGAGCAGGCAAGGCGCTCACGCATATTCACGTCCCGAGCCTAGCCAAGAAATGGCAGCCAGATCTACAACGTCAAGAAGCGCCATCGATGATCGCGCTCTTCATTGCCAGCTCGGCCGAGGCTTCGACCATCATGTTTCCTCGACCAGTCGGCGCGGCGCCTCGTAGGTAATTGTTCCGAAACACCGCTTCGGCGTTTCGTCTCCCAGGCTAAGGCACCGAGGAACACGTCGCTGATTGTTGAGTTGAAGTGTTGGTCGGCGCAAGTCCGCCGAGCGTCCTCTGGTCCAGGTGCTGGGCATCTCGTTTCTTCGCAGGCTCCGGAACTTTTCGGCTGCCGTGCATGTTGTCCTTCACCAATGATGGAGACAACCATGCACAAGGATGAAGTGAAGGGCTCTGCCAAGAAGCTGCGCGGCGACGCCAAGGACAAGGTCGGCAAAGCGACCGGAGACGATAATCTTCGCGCCGCGGGCAAGGCCGACAAGGCTGAAGGCAGCATTCAAAAGGGCGTCGGCAAGGTCAAAGACAAGGTCCGGGACGCTCTAAAGGATTGATGGCGACGGGTGCGACCGTGACAGGGTCGCACCCGGTGACGATTATGAAGTAGACCATCTAATCAGGAAAACGGGAGTCAGCCGGGCCGAGGCCATAGGGCTGATCCATCAATTCGGCAACGACCGCAAGACGCTGGAGAAGGAAGCGAAGAAGCTGCATCGATGACGGATACCAAAGCGCAGATTGCGTTCGAACTCGTCAATGCCCTGCGGCGGCTGGGCGCGAAGCAAGACTTGCTAGAGCCCCTCGGCAGCTATCACGACACGATGGAAGATGAAGGCGTCATGCGTCGCCTGTGGAAGCGCAACGAGGCACTGGGTCTGGGCGGCGATCGCCTGGGCACTCCTGATGTAGAAGGCGGCATCCAGCAGGAGATCATGATCGCAGCGCGGGGCCTCGATGCGCCAACCGAGTTGTTGCGCATCATCGACAGCTGGGGCGGCGGCCAGGCGGACGAAGAGGTTTTGCGGCTGCTGCGGAAATGGAACCAGCGGGAGCGCTGAAGCCAAATGATACGGCACGAAAATAAAACACACTCGCCATGAACTTAACGGTATAATGCCCAAAGATGTGCGACTTTGTGAGGACAGATTCCTGCAACCGAAAAGATTATTTGCAACGCGCATCGAAGTCAAAATTTTAAAGAAATCGGAGCTCAATTTTTTAAAAACTCAAAGGAGTACTTCATTGATTAAGAATAATTCAACAACGGCGACCGCAGGGCAAGCTCGGTTTGCAGAGAGGCAGAAAAGAGCCGCTGACCGAATGCAGGCGACCGCCGAGTACGTGTCCGAGGCAAAGGTAAGGGCTGCAAAGACAGCCAGGTTGCGAGAAATGCGGCTTGCCAATGAAGAAGCCCAACGCACGGCCGAGGCTTTGAAACCTGTAGAGACAAAGACGAAGCGTGTAGCGCGAAGCGCCAAAGCCAAGACGGTCGCCTCCAGCGGATAGTCCGGAGAGTCCCGTTGGTGAGATCAACTTCGGAACGATCAAGCCTCAGCACTTCGCCCGATTGCAGATCCGAGTTCGCCAACAATCCAATGATGGTCGGTTTGTCGAGGTCATCGACGGCCTGGACGCCGCTGTCGCTCTCCGCGGCAAACTCCGATATGCTTGCCAAAAGGCGTTGGAGCCGTAGATGCATTTTCTCGTCGTCCGGGTGAACACACGATCTGACACGGGATTTTGGGTACAGGCCGGCGATGCCCATGAAGCGAGGCTACTGGTGTCGCTCAATGTTCCTGGAATGGAGAATGCTGTCAGCCAGATATTCGCGAGCTGCGAACGGGATGACAGCTGTTCGCCGGGATATGGCACGATAACCGGCGGTGCCGGTCAGTCCTATACCATTACAAGGCGGCGACCCAAGAAGCCTCACCGGACCTAAGGGCACAATGCAGCCCTTCGGGAGGATAGCGTGCTTCCGACGATTCAAGCCGGAATGTGTTCCGGCCGACGCGAAAACTTAACCGGGCGAGCAAGCCAGGAAGCCGACCGCTCGCGGCCCTTTTAAAGGGCAGGGGGTTGCTCAACGGGCAACAGGCGCTAATTGTCTTGCGATCGGACGCAATGCGCGTTGGCGCGTCCGGCTGAGAGATGTGATGTGCTCCCGCCGCAACAGCCCGGAGCACACCTCATGTTCTCGATTGCCCCCGATTCACTCGACTTGTTTGAGCGTGCGCATGACGCGATTGAAACCGCGAAGCGTCTGAAGGAAGAGCGGCGTTTGCTGATTGAGCGTTGGTCTAGTCGTCGCGGGGAACCTATAAAAGATCAACCCGAGCGGCAGGCGTCTTCAAAGGGTTGAAATTCAAACTGATCCACTATTCTCATGCGCCTTGATCGGAACGCAATTGAGGCGTAGGCAAAGCTAGTCGTTGGTTTGGCCGATCTTGGCTTCTCGCGGTGTCAGAGACTTCGACCCGCCACTTTTTCCAGATTTGCGATGATAGAAGCGTGCGCGGCCGACGCCGTGCGCGTAACTCATCTTTCAATTGGATATGTGATGGTTACCGGATCGGTTAAGTTCTACAACGGCACGAAAGGTTTCGGCTTCATTCGGCCGATGGACGGAAGCGCAGACGTTTTCGTCCATGTCAGTGCGCTGGAGCGCGCGGGGCTCAACAGCCTCGTCGAAGGCCAGCAGGTTGAGTTCGATCTCGAGCGCGACCAGAAGGGTCGCAGCGCCGTGGGCAAACTTCGCCTGCTTTGATCCGGCTCACCTGCGGCGCTGACCACGAATGTGCTGGCAGGTCGCATTTCACCGGAGTTTAAGCGATTAGCGAAATCGGGAAGCGAGACGAACCTGCTCCCCACTTTCTTGCGAAAGAACGGATGTGCTCACACGTACACGACGCTTCATCGCTCACTTCTCTGCACCGTTCAGGCTGGCAGGTGTAGAAGGGCTGCAACCTGCGGGAGCCTATGCTCTGGACCAGAAGGAAGAACTGTTCCCAGGCCATTTTCGCGTTGCCTATCGGCGCGTAGGAATGTTCATGCACCTCCCCGCCACCTCTGCGGGCCATTGGACAATTCACCTTGTTCCAGTTGAAGCCTCGGAAATCGAGTCTGCGATTCTGCAGGATCTCGAGCAGCGCGACGACATCGACGGAACACATGGTCGCTGACCGGCGACGGGTACACCGACATGGCCAAAATTGAGCGGGTCTCTCCGCAATATGAGGATGAAGCATGCAGGTTTTGGTAAGAGACAACAATGTCGAACAAGCCCTCAGGGTGCTGAAGAAAAAGCTCCAGCGCGAGGGCCTGTTCCGGGAGATGAAAGCACGGCGCGCCTACGAAAAGCCGTCCGAGAAACGAAACAGGGAAAAGGCCGAAGCCGTGCGGCGTTCTCGAAAGCTCGCGCGCAAGCAGGCGCAACGGGACGGGCTGCTGCCTGCGCCGAAAAAGAGAGTGCCTCTAACGAGGCCTTCGCGTCCACCAGCGTGATCTATGTGCCGTTATTTGCGGCAGATTCTGTAAGGCGTACGGGAAGGATGAGGACCATGTTCAACTTTTGGAAAAAGCACCGGTCGGCCAAGTCGCTTCCCGTGCCGGCACAGCCATATGCGACCAGGCCCCGAATTTCGCCCGAAGCAGCAGCTGCAAAGCGCAGAGCAGCTGACACAGACGGGACACTTCGGCGAATGCGTCAGACGGTGGAAGACAACAGACTGCTTTGACGGCCCTTCCATGCGTGGAATTGCTGTAAGGCTCCCATCAAGGAGAAGGTCAGCTGGGCTGGCAGACACTGCAATGCGAAGGCGGCTTCGGCCTCTGCGAACTCCACGAAATCATTTGATGGAACCCGACTGCCAAATAGGCGATTGACATTCGTCACTGCTCACCGACACATAGGGCCGCAGACGACGGGGTGAGATGTGCGCCCCCGCCCGATCTTTGAAAGAGCAGCGTCTTGCCACGCTACTACTTCCACATTCACGACGGCGAGGCTTCTCCCGACCTGGTAGGGACCGAGCTTGCCAATGATGCTGCTGCGCGTGAGGAGGCGATTGTCACCACCGGCGCCGTGCTCAGGGACTCTGGCAGTAGATTCTGGAATAATCAGGACTGGTCGATGCGGGTCGAAACTGAAGCGGGCGTCACCGTCTGCGAGCTGCGGGTCTCCGGCAAGCGATCCATGATCGAACCGCGACGTAGAGCCTGACCGTTGCTGCACCAGCATCGAGGCATTCCGCAAGGCGATGTCCTCGGGTCGGGAAGATGGCACAGTGGTCTCCTCCTCTCACTTTCGCAGATGAGAAGGCAGACAGGCGCGCTGCGCAGGGCCTAGAAAAACTGGAAGCGGAATAGCGGCGAAGCCGGACCGCCGCTTTGTCGTGAGCTATCGGTGGGAGCGCTCCTCGCGCAGAGCCTTCCCGACGCTGTTCTGTTCCTCCCCGACGTCGGGACGGTTCAGCGTGACCGTGCAGCGGATCAGGAAATTCCAGTCGGGACCGTGCTCGATGATGAGGTGAAGGTCCGATATCTCCTCGAAATAGTGCTCGATGCTCTTCGGGTCTTTGTCGGTGCGATATTCGATGACCGCCTTCCAGCGCTTGTCACCATGCAGCGAGACGACGTTGCTCATTCCGTTTCCGTGGTCGGCCACCGGGCCGACTAAATTAGAAGGTGATGCTGGTCAGGACGACCACAGAAGCGTGCCGACCAAAGGGATGACCACCCAGACGGTCGGATCCGCGTTCCGGCGGGCGAGATAGCGCATACGAGT
>NZ_JAWRCU010000033.1:0-25380 GCF_033542235.1 Mesorhizobium sp. BAC0120
AGCACCGTCCGGTCGCCGATCGCGTTGTACTTGCCGTTGCCGTTGTCGACATAGCCGATCAGCGCGTTGCCGACGACCGCAAAGCTGAGCACCCCGCCCTTCGACTGCAGGCCGAGCGCCGCCATGGTGGCGGCCGCATCGGCGGTGAAGGAGAAGCCGCCGCCCGCCGCCGGGCCGTCCGCGCCGAAGTTGACGAGCGCGCTCACCGAGCCGGACGCCGTGGCAGCGCCGCCGGCCAGCAGCGGATCGGTCGAGGAGCCGTCACCCGTGCCGTCATTCGGGCTGGTGCCCACCGACTGCAGGTTCAGGATGTCGTCCTCGTCGACCTTGATCGCCGCATCGTGCTGGCCCGAAACCACCGGCGCATCGTCGTTGACCGTCACCGAGAAGGCGCCCTGCTGAGTGTCGCCGTCGCCGTCCCTCGCGGTCACCGTGACGTCAATCTTGATGTCGTCCTCGATATTGGCTCCCGGGTGAGCGATCGGCTTCAGCAGCGTGAAGGTGTAGGTGCCGCCCTCGTTGACGACGATCTGCCAGGAGCCGTCATTGGCGGCCAGCGTGCCGGTGGTGGCCGACGTCTGTGTCCAGGTCGCGCCGGTCGCCGCCAACACGATCGCCGCCGTCGCATGGGGGCCGTCGGCGCCGAAGGAAATGTTGAGGTTGCCGTTCGCTGTCGTGGCTTCGCCGGCAAGGTCACCGCCGGCCCCCTCCTTGCCCCCAGGGTAGCTGTCACCCGGGTTGCCGCCTGCAAGCCCTTCCTCGTCCACCGAGGCAGACTCCGGATTTGCCGTGAACACCGGCGCATCGTCGTTGACCGTAACGGAGAAAGCGGCCTGCTGGGTGTCGCCGTCGCCGTCCCTGGCGGTCACGGTCACGTTGATGTTGACGTCATCCTCGACATCCGCCCCCGTATGGGCGAGCGGCTTCAGCAGAGTGAAGGTGTAGGTGCCATCGGCTTTGACGACGATCTGCCACGAGCCGTCATTGGCGGCCAGCGTGCCGGTGGTGGCCGTCGCCTGCGTCCAGGTCGCGCCGGTCGCCGCCAGCACGATCGCCGACGTCGCATGCGGACCGTCGGCGCCGAAGGAGATGTTGAGGTTGCCGTTCGCTTGCTTGGCTTCGCCGGCGAGGTCGCCACCGGCCGCCTCCCTGCCCCCGGGGTAGCTGTCGCCCGCGTTGCCACTAGGCAATCCTTCCTCGTCCACCGAGGTCGATTGAGGCCTACCGATGACCGGGCCGTCGTCCCTGATTGTCAGCAGGTTCCCGATATTCAGGGTCTGCGATGCGTGGTCGCCGTCGCCGTCTGTTACCGTTGCGACGAGCCGGATCAGGTTCGCCGACAGGCTGGTGGCGTCATTGGGGTTGCTGGAGTCAGCCTCCTTCACAGAGCGGAAAAGGTCGAACTCGACCTTGCCCGTGCCCGCGTCCACCTTGACCGTGAATACCAGTTCGCCTGACCCGCTCGTGCGGGCTTCCACGATGCCGCCCTTGAGCGACAGGATCACCGACTGGCCGCTCTGTGCGTCGACGAGGCCAGAGGCGCCCGTCGTCACGGCCAGTGCGTAGCTGGTCGTGCCGCCGTCCGCGCCAGTCGTCACCTTGAACGCGTCGGCGAACGAAGCCTCCGCATGGACGGAACCCGACGGGCCCTGCTGCGAGCCGGACGGCAGGAAGCTCTCGTCCACCACCAATGCGTGGGTCCTGCCGCTCAAATCGATCGTGGGACCGTCGTCGAGAATATCGATTTTCAGGGCGCCGGTGGCCTTATCCCCGTTGGCGTCGGTGACGACGACGTTGAAATTGTCGAAAACGCCTTCGTTCGTGCCTGCCGAATTCGTGTCGTGGTGATCGGAGGTGGGGCCGGTGAGCTTATAGGTCCAGCTGTAGCTGCCGTCAGGGTTGCGCGTCACGATCAACGTGCCGTACGCGCCGGAGACCGTACCGCCGTTGGTTACATCGGTGCCGTTGATGACGACCGATTGCAGACCGTCGCCTATGTTGATCGTGAAGGAACCCGAAGTTGTTTGGCCGATGTCCGACGGACTGGTCCCACCCGGAAGCGCTGCCTCATCGACGGTGTAATCACCGCTGATGTCGAGTGAGGGAAGCAGGTTCAGCGGGGGTAGGAGCTGCGAATTCTCCAATGTTTCCACGGTTGGATCAGTCTGTCCCAGGAGCGCGGTGTAGTTCAGCCCTTCGCCGATGCCGCCGCCAGGGGTAAACTCGAAATTGCCGCCTGAACTCTCCGCCGACGGGGCAGCGGCGCTGACGGATATCGACCCGTCATTGCCAAAGGCGACCTGGACACCGCTTGCCTCGAGTGCGGCCAGCAGCGCAACGCGCGGGATCTCGACCTCACCGATGATGAAGGTCGGCACGTGGAGCGCCGCGTCCTTGATGGTGATCAGCGTGCCGTCCGCCTGCTGCAGCACGAGGTCGCCGCCTTCAATGCGGATATTGTCGATCGAGACATTGGCCGGCAGCTTGACCGTGTTGTTCTCGCCGACCGTGTAGACGTTCGACGCACCTGCGCCCTGGGCATCGGCCGAGGGAACATTTCCCTGACTCTGGGGCGGCGTGCCTTGTCCGACGTCGACCGGCTGCGGGTCGCCGGCTGGCGCCGGGCCGGCCGCCTGGTCGTCTGAAGACGGCGTCTCGGCCTGGGCCATCCTTGTCGAAGCGGCCATCGGCCAATCTTGAGCCTGAGCTTCGTCCTGCTGCATGGAAGAAGCCGCGCCGTCGAGATCAAAGCTCGTAGCCATGTAGATAAACCCCCTATTGCCCGGGCGGACCCAAACACGCTCCCGGGCAAAGGGGCAATATGTCGGAAGGCGAAACTATATAGCTGGATATGCAGAGCTGAACGAATTTATCCCGTGGTTAACGCGAACAATATAACGGGATATATGTATCCATCGAGCGTGAACCAAACGGTCTCGGACCAAGATGCTGGCTGACGAATCGCCGAAGATTTATATAAATTTGGAATGAAAGTAGATACATAACATTATTGATGTCCTTTTCCTGTAATTTTAGGAGTTATTCGTACTGTCCGCTCAATGGGTGGGCAGGTCATGGAAAAGATTGCAAGAATACCGAAGGTCATATTAAGCAATACAAGACTAGGTTTGGTGCTGCTGCAGCTGATCGCCGGTACGGTGGTCTATCCAGCCGGCAGCTATGCCTCTCCAATCGAAGACGCCAGGCACGAACTCCACGACCATGTCTTTCTGGGAGGGTTGCCGCTGAAGGAATTCGACGCTGGATTTGCAGCGTTTCAGGCGCCGCAGGCGTTCGAGGTCGCCGTTTACGATCATCTGCTGGCAGGCCTGCAGCGGCGTCCAGCCGAGAACATCGATATGATCGAGACGGGATCGATCATCGCCGGCGTGTTCAACTCGGTCGCCATTCCGATCCATAGCTTCCCGGTGGCGAAGCGGTGGCAGCGGATCATGGAAGAAGTTTCGCAATGCGCAACTTCCGATTCCTGCTCCGGGGACAACGACCTGCTCGCTGCAATTTCCAGTCAGATCGAAGGCAAGTCTCTCCTCGACAAGATCCGGTTGGTCGATTCGATCGTCAATGACACGCTCCGCTACCGCACCGACCAGTCGCTTTACGATGAACTGGACCACTGGGCCACGCCGCGCGAGATATTGGCTCGGGCGAGCGGCGACTGCGAGGATTTCGCGATCCTGAAGATGACGGCGCTCATACGTGCCGGCGTTCCCGCCACTAGCCTTTCGGTCGTCGTGCTGCGCGACAACAACCGCGGCGTCTTTCATGCGGTTCTGGCTGTGAGCACCAATTCCGGCAATTTCATCCTGGACAACACGCGGGCCAAGGTGGCGATGGATACCGACCTGCCCAATTATCAGCCGCTCTATTCCTTGAGCGACCACCGTGCGTGGATCCACGGCTCCAAATCGCCGTCCCGCGATCTCATGGCAAACAGCCGGGACTTCTCATCGATCGCGCCGGGGGAGGGCGATCCTTCCGATGGCAAGTCCGACGTGAAGACCCTGCGGAATGCATCGCTGCGCACGGGATTGGCACCATCGAAATCGAGGCAGCTACAAGCCTTCTGAGAGTGTCGGCTCGAGGCCACTCAGCCTACTACGAATGCAAGCACTGTGTCGGCGCCGCTGGTCGGCGCCTTCACCGCATTGAGCTGGCCGCGAAACCGGCGATCTCCAACGCCGATGGCGAATCCCGTCAAGACGGGAGTGTTCCCGTTCTGATCGAGGCGGGCTATAAGCTCGGCAATGTTGATGTCGAGTGCCAGCTTGAGGTCGGTGCGCTGCTCCGCTTCGGTCAGAACCGGGAACTGGCGACGCACAAGCGCCTGGAAGGCGGCGTTGAATGCCAGGATCTGCTTGTTCGCTCCCAGCGCAAATCCGGCCGAGGGGACGGCAGCAAGGATCGAGTTGACCGTCTTGCCCGAGGTCAGCGCTTCCAGGCGCCCCGCCCGGCTAATGATCGAGGAAAGGCAGGCAACGCGGATCGCCGAAGCGAGATTTGCCGATTCGGCCTTGTGTTTCGAAATCTCATCGATGAACGCGGCGATTGTGGTGCCGTTGCGCCGCGCGATCTCCTTGGCGGCTTGCCAGAAGATGCGCTCCAGCCGAATGCCGCGGCGCTCCGTTCCGCGCGAGACGACGCGAAACTCGGGTAAGGCGGCATCCACCTCCGGCGATGCCGCGGACCGACCGGCGTCAGCGCTCACGGAGCGCCTCTTCGCGGGCCTTGTTGAAGGGTTTCAAGAGATAGTGGAGGATGGTCTTGCGTCCGGTCATGATCTCGACGGAACAGACCATTCCCGGGATGATCGCATAGGATTTGCCCTTGCTCACCAGGGCTGCCTGATCGGTGGTCACCCGGACCTGGTAGAAGGTTTCGCCGGTATTGCTGTCGATCAGGCTGTCGGCTGAGACATTGGCGACCTTGCCGTTGATCCCGCCGAAGATCGAGAAGTCATAGGCGGTTATCTTGATGAGGGCGTGCTGGTTCGGCTGGATGAATGCGACATCCTTCGGCGAAACGCGCGCCTCGACCAGGAGCGTCTCCGAGGTCGGAACCACTCCGGCAACGGTTGCTCCAGGCTGCACGAAAGCGCCGATCGTATTGACGTCGAGCGTGTTGATGATGCCGTCGACCGGCGAGCGGATCTCGGTCCGCTTGACCTTGTCCGAGGCGCCGCGGATCGTTTCCTCGACGACGGAGAGATCGGCGAGCGACTGTGTGAGCTCGTCGAGCGCTTCCTGCTGGAGTTCCAGCGGCAGCTCGTTGACCTGAAGGTCGGCTTCCTGCACGGCCGCTTCCAATCTCGCGATCGATTCCGAGCCGACTTTGATCTGCCCCTTGAATTCAGCGTTTTCAGCCTGGGTGCGCATCAGTTCGGTCTGCGCCATGAGGCCTCGCTTCACCATGGAGGAGACAAGGTCCAACTGCTTGGAATTGATTTCCAGGCTCTCCTTGAGCCTTGTGAGATTGGCTGTCGCCTCGCCGAGCTCGTTCTGCCTTTGCTGCTGCCGGGACTGCAGAACCAAGAGCTTGTTCCGGAAATTGTCCTGCCGGGCCGCCAGGAGCTTCTCCTCGTTTTCGCAGACCTCAGGCGCCTTTTGCCGGACCACCTGCGGGCATTCCAGCCGTGCGTCGAGCTTGCCCGACTGTTCCAACTTGAGGCGCGCGATGCGGGCGCTGAGCGCGCGTGCCTTCGCCTCCAATTCCCCGAGCGAAGAAACATTGGTCGTGTTGTCGAGGCTGACGATGAGATCGCCCTTGTGAACGATCTGCCCGACCTTGACCGCTATCTCCTGGACCACGCCCGGTTCGCTGGCCTGCACGATCTGGGTTTTCGATGCGGGTATCACGCGTCCTTCGCCTCGCGTGATCTCGTCGACTTCGGCAAAGGCGGCCCATGTCACCAGGGCGGCGATCAGGGCGCCAATGAACAGGATGACGGCGTTGGCCATCGGAGGCGGGCGATCGACGAGCTTGTACATTCAATTCGACCCAGGCGTCATTCGGCTGCCTTGCGTACAGCCGGGACCTCCGCACTGCCTTTCTGAAGAGCCTGGATGACCTGCGCTTTCGGGCCGTCTGCGATCACCCGACCCTGATCGACGACGATCAGACGGTCGACCAACTCCAGCATGCTGAAGCGGTGCGTGGAGATGATGATCGTCGTATCGCTGTCGAATGCCTGGGAAAGCTGACGAATGAGAAGTCGTTCCGATGCCAGGTCCATCGAGCCTGAAGGCTCGTCAAGAAAGACGATCTTGGGCTTCGCAATGAGCAGGCGGGCGATTGCAACTGCCTGCTTCTGACCGCCCGAGAGGCTGCTGCCGCGCTCTCCGACATTCATGTCGTAACCGCGTGGATGGCGCGAGACGAACTCATCGACGCCGCTCTGTCGCGCCGCGGCGATGATCTCTTCGTCGCTGGCGTCCGGCTTCGCCATCAGCAGGTTTTCTTTGATGGTGCCGGAAAACAGATCGCCTGTCTGACCGGCAATGCCGACCGCGCTGCGTATTTCTGCGGGATGGTACTGGCGCACGTCGATGCCGTCGATGAGAAGGTCGCCGGAGGTCGGCAGATAGAGCCGGCCGAGCAGCCTGCCGATCGTCGTTTTGCCCGATCCTATCCGCCCGATGATGCCAACCCGCTCGCCGGGCCTGATCTGGAAGCTCAGCCCGTTGATGACCTTGGCTTCCGTTCCGGGGTAAACGAAGCTCACGTCCTTGAACGCGACCGCGCCGTTGCGAATTGGCCTGTTGACGAACCCGACGGTGTTCGGGAGGTCTTCCGGTTGCGCCATGATCCCATTCAGGATCTTGAGCGACAGGAGTGCCTGGCGAAGCCGCGACAATGTTATCGCTATTTGGGCAAGCGGGGCGACAGCGCGCCCTGACAGCATGACGGCCGCTATGATGGCCCCGGTCGTGATATCGCCGGCCGCGAAAATGTAGGCGCCCATGACAATGATCACGACCGTCACCAACTGCTGGATGAATTGCGTGATGTTGGCAGCCGCCGCCGAGAGCTGCTTTATCCGTTCGGACGTGTGCGCGGCATTTTTCGAAAGTTCACGCCACCTTCGAAGCAGGTAAGACTCTGCCCGAAGCGCCTTCACGGTCTCTAGCGTAGATATCGATTCGATCAGCAGTGCCTGGCGCTGCGACGACTCGTTCATCGCCGTCGAGGTGCATTTGCCGATGCGGTATTGCGTAACCAGGCCCACTGTGAGGGCGGCAACGAACGCAACCGTGGGAACCACCACGAGCCAGCCGGCGACCAGCCAGATCACGAACAGGAATACGAAGACGAACATCGTGTCGATCAGGACGCTGATCGTGTTCGAGGTGAAGAACTCGCGTACGAATTCATACTGGGTGACGCGGTTTGCGTATTCTCCGGTCGACAGCGGCTTCGTGGCCAGGGAAGCGTTCAGGACCTTCTCGAACAGCAAATAGGATATTCGGAGGTCCGCCTTGCGGCCGGCATAGTCGATCAGTGCGGCCCGAGCCGTCTTGAGCAGGAGGTCAAAGAGGATTGAGATCGCGAGTCCGATCGCCAGCACCCAAAGGGACGAGACCGCCTTATTGGGCAGGATGCGATCGTACACGTTCATGGTGAAGATCGGCGATCCGAGCGCTATCAGGTTGATGAAGCATGCCGCCAAGCCGACCCGGATATAGGACCGCCAGAACGGGGCGAGCGTTCCAGTGAGCCAGTGCCGCTTTTCTATGATCGTGGCCGAACCGAGCCGCGCTTCTTCATTCGTATTGGCATAGGTCAGCGAAAATCCGACGATCTGGCTGATCTCTGCCTCGATGATCTCCCCGCGGCTGATGGTGGTGCGTCCGCTGTCCTGCGGCAGGGTGTTGAATTCGGATTCATCCTGTTCCGACAGCAGCGCCACAGGCGGCCGGTCGACCATGAACACGATCGCGGGAAGCTCCACGCGATGGCGCACAAAATCGGCGCGTGTAAAGCTCCTCGCTTCAATGCCGACCCTGTTGGAGACGAATTCGATCTCCTCGAACGAAATTGCACCGGGACCGAGCGGCACTCCGGTAAACAGGACCGTATGCGCGCTTGGCCGCCCGAGGAAAGCAGCGATCCCGCTGAAGCACGTTTTGAATGCTTCAGCGGGAGTGGAATACCGTGGGGTTTGATTCATCGTGGTCGACCAGCCGAGCCGGCCCGGCCGCAACTATTTCGTCTTTCGAATCGGTGCCAGCAGATCGAGCGGGACATTGTTCGACTGACGTGAAGGCGTCCGCGCGTAGTCGTCGGCCGGCGGCGCACTTGGCGTATTGAATTCTGCCCGTGCATAGGCGTCGGCCTGCTGCGGCGCAGTCAGGTTCATCGCGTCGAGAAGCTTGCCGGTCGTCGCCAGCAGCCGATACTCGGCAAAGAGCGACGCGAAGACGGCCGTGTCCGCAAGGATCTTCGTGTTGAATCGCGTATTCTGCGCGTCGAGGACGTCCAGCAGCGAACGTTTGCCGACCTTGAACTGCTCGCGGTAGGAGGCGACCAGCTTGTCGTTCGTGGCCGATTGTACCCTCAATATTTTCGCCAGATCCGCCTGACGGAACCGGCGCTCCCACGACGTCCGCACGACCTCCTCGATCTCGCGGTGCACCTGATGCAGCGCCAGCCGCTGCTCGCTGGCGCGACGGATCTTCTCCTGCTCGTTCGCCTTGTCTATGCCTCCGCGATAGAGGTTCCATTTCAGGACCAGACGCACTTCGAGATCGCTGGTGTCGCCCTCAGTGCCGTCAATGTCCTGGCCGGTGCGGGCGCGACCTTCGGCGAAAAGTTCCGGGCCGTATTTCGACCTGGCGGCACGAACCTCCGCCGCCGCGGCGTCGACATCGCTGCCTGCAGCCCTGATCCGCGGGCTATTCTCCCGAGCCAAACCGATCGCCGAGTCGAGCGATCCCGGAAGCAGGGAAGCCACGGAACCGGGCATTGAAGGATTCGTCAGCGGGACGCCGACGGTTTTGAAAAAACGAATCTTCGCTTCTTCGAGCTCTCCCAGCGCCTGCGTGTTTCGTGCCTTCGCCGCGTAGAGGCGCTCCTGCCCCTGCTGCAAATCAGCATCGGTCAGGGCGCCACCTTGGACGCCCTCCCTTATTTCGCCCAGAATCCCCTGATGGAATTGCAGGTTCTGCGCCGTATCGGCAACGATCTTGGTCTGGAGAATATATTCCAGGTAGTCCTGGACGACGGCCAGGCCTATCACCTGCGATCTTTCCAGGACCCTGAAGGAGGCGCCGTCGACGCGTGACGCCTGGCGGTCCACTTCCGCGCGGCGGCCCCCGAAATCGAGCAGCTTCTGGGTCACGAGCAGGTCGACGCCTGTCGGGTTCATATTGTCCTCGTCGATGTCCAGCGCGCGTCGAGACGTATTGTCCAGCCGCCTTGCGCCCACGGACGCTTCCAGATCCACCGAGGGAAGGTAGAGTCCCCTGGCTTGCCTCAGCTCGAACTCGGTCGCCTCGCGATTCTCGATCGCCTGGCCGATCTCTGGATTTGAATGCAGCGCGGTAGCGATCGCTTCCTTCAGCGTGATCGCCGAACTAGGCGAAGAAGCCATTAGCGCAGTTGAAAAAGCAGCAGCTGTGATCGCGACGCGAAGCTGCGTTCTCTTATACATGTGTACCCCAGCCCTTTGCCTGGGTTCACAACCCAGGCCATTTCCCCAGAGTCATGGCTACTATCATAAGTTCATCATATGCAATTCGCGTGAAGTCGCTGCTGCTCACCGATTTCGAGAGAATGATGGCGAATCGGGCGCCACTGTTGCTTGAATGTCACGAACGCTAGCGGGTCGCTCGCTGGGTGAGCCAGATGCTGCCGATCACCAGAGCGATGCCGGCAATCTGAAGCGCCGTCAGTGTCTGCCCCAAAAAGCTCCACCCGAGCAGCACCGCGGTCAACGGGCTGAGGAAGAGGAGGGACGACACGACCGAGGAGTCAAGCCGCCCGATGCCCCGGAACCACAGGGCGTAGGTCAAGGCGGCCCCGATCAGGCCGAGCCATGCCAGCCCGAGCAGGTTCGAGGCCGTGGGAACGGGAAGGGCGTGCTCGAAGATGAGGGCGACGGGGACCAGAAGCAGACCGCCTGCCGTCAGCTGCCAGGCCGTGAATGCGAGAGGCGAAACGGGCGGCCGCCATTTCCGGGCCAGTATGCTCCCCAAGGCCATGGAGGTCGCCCCTGCCAGGCCGGCGGCAATGCCGATTGCGTCGAGCGCGGCGCTCGGGGTCAAGACCAGCAAGGCAACCCCGCCCATGCCGACCAGTGCGCCTATGATCGCCAGTGGACGGACGGGGCTGGCAAGCAGAAAGGATGCCAGGAACACGATGATCAATGGCTGGGCCGAAAGCACTGTCCCGGCAACTCCACCGGGAAGCCTGTAAGCGGCAACAAACAGCATGCTCAGGAAAATCGAGATGTTGAGGGCTCCGAGCACGAAAGAGCGCAGCCACCAGATTCCAGTCGGCAGCTGGTGCACGATTGCCAGCAGAAGCAATCCGGCCGGCAGCGCCCGCAGCATGGCGACGGTTATTGGCGAAAAGCCCGCCAACAACTGCGTCGTCACGAGATAGGTGCTGCCCCAGACGACCGGCGCAAAGGCAGTGAGCGGTAGATCCCAAGCATTTGTTTTCATGATATTTGAAGAACCTCGCGAACGGGACGCCGCGGTTTTTGTGGCCAGTTTCCCGGCGCGGCGCGGCCGACCGGAAGAAGCATCACCGGCACCTCATCGTCAGCGAGGCCAAACTCACGCGTGACAGCCTCGGCGTCGAAGCCGACCATGGGACTGGATACGAAATCCATCGCTTCGGCGGCATAGATCAGCGTCGCTGCTCCAAGGGTGGCCGAGCGTACGGCTTCGTCGCGCGCCACGCGCGGATCGGCATATTGTTCAGCTGCGCTCTCCTGCCAGCCCGACGCCGTGGCCTGCTGCATGTGTCCCGATTCGACAAACGGTCGCAGCCTTTCGTGAAGGGTGGTGTGATCGGGCAGTTGCCCGCACACGATGAAGGTGACGGCCGCGTCCGACACCTTGGCCTGGCCGTAGGCAAGCTCACGCAATCTCGCCTTCGCGCCCGGCGCCCGGACCGCAATGAAGCGCCAGTTCTGCAGATTGTAGGCAGAGGGCGCGCGCGTCGCCAGACGAACGAGGTCTTCAATCTCGGCGTCCCTCAGAGTGTGAGATGCATCGAACAGGTTGGCGGAAACGCGCCGTTCGATCAGGGAGATCGCAGGATAGTGCATGACGTTGAACCCCAGCTGAAATCGATGCAGCTAAGTTATCGAATTCACTGTCCGGTGATAATGTGCGAAATAACTAAGAGATTATTTTCTATTGGAGAATAATGCGGTGGATCGCTACACGGCATTGCATGTGTTTCGGCATGTGGCGGAGCTGGGCAGCTTTGCGGGGGCCGGGCGGAAACTTGGCCTTTCTCCTCCCGCCATCAGCAAGAATGTCGCGGAACTGGAGGCGCATTTAGGAGTACGTCTGATCAACCGGACGACGCGGCGCATGGCGCTGACCGAGGAGGGCAAGACCTACCTCGAACACGTCACACGCGGCCTCGACGCATTGATCGAGGCCGAAATGGCGCTTTCTTCCGCCAGGACGTCGCCCACCGGGACGCTGCGTGTCAGTGCGCCCATGACGGTCGCACTCATACGCTTTTCCGAGGCAATCCCGGAATTCCTGTCGCGCTACCCTGAGCTGAAGCTCGACCTGCACCTCGATGATCGCCGAGTGGATATCGTGCGTGAGGGGTTCGACCTTGCCATTCGCGGCAGCAGCAATCTCGAGGATTCAAGCCTGATTGCAAGAAAGCTGGCGGTGACGCCGTATGTGCTCTGCGCGGCTCCATCCTATTTCGAAGCGCACGGCAAGCCGCAAACGCCTTCCGATCTGAAGACGCTGGACCACATCCGTTTTCCTCTTGGCGGAAATGCCGATGTCTGGGAATTCCGCAAAGACGGACGCACCGAGCGGATCGCCGTCGAGGCGCGCTACTCCGTCACGTCGAGCCTTGCCGTGCGCGACGCGCTACGCGGCGGCTTCGGGGTCAGCCTGATCCCATTTCCATATGTCCAGACAGACCTGAAGGCCGGTCGCCTGGAGTCGGCATTGGACGATTGGGCGACAGCGGAAACCACACATTACGCCATCTATCCGTCGCGCCAGCACCTCGCGCCGAAAATCCGTGTCTTTCTTGACTTCCTCGTACGGCAGTTCGGCCGGTCCCCGACAGCGGAGGGATGAACCTCGCCGGCGAGGGCCCTGCTTTTGCGGAGCCCTGTCTTACTGCCGTTCGCCTTCCAGCCACTCGATGAAGTCGCTGAAGGCGGCATCCACGCCAAAGCGAGCCGGCGGCCCGAACTCGTCGGCAAAGCGTGAACCCGAAAGCACGCCGCCGTCATTGGCGCCATAGAGCTCGATATTTCCCGGCTCGCCGATTTCGAACCTGAAGCCGGGGAATCGGTCAGCGAGCCGGATGCACCATTGGCTAAGCGGCCAAACGGATTGCGGGCCAAGATTATAGTCGCGGAAACGGGGCTCGCCGGCGTTCCGGGCTAAGGTAATGAGAGCTGCCGCGGCATCGCGCCCATAGTGCCAATTGCTCTTCTTGTCGCGCAGAAGAACGGCGGTTTCGCCAGAGCGCGCTTTTCCTGTCAGCTGATAGATCGGGCTCAGCGTGTCGCGGTAGCCGGAATCATGCTCCCATGGGCCGAAGGCGGTGGCGACCCTGCCGATCACGTAGGGTAGCCCGTTCAAGGAGCAGATCCGGCTGACGATCACTTCGGCCGCGGACTTGCCGATCCCATAGAGCGTATCGACGCGCTGCGGCTGGGTTTCCTCGACAAGCATCCCGTCGGGGAGATCGTGGGCCGAGAAAACGCCGGCCGATCCCACCAGGACGAAACGCTCGAGCCCCTTGTTGGCGGCCGCTGTCGCAGCAGCGGCTGCGCCCACCAGATTGACGTCCACGATCAGCGGACCGTTCTTTCGCTCGCGCTCGGCATTCGAGGTTATTACTGCGGCGTGGATCATCCGCTGGACACCGTGCCGCTCGATAACGCTCTCCAGCGCCGCCTGGTCGCGAACATCGCCGCGGACGTAGGCGAGGTCGCCCTGTTCTGCGAGGCGTTCCTGCCGCCGCGACGGCGCGACGTTGCTCAGCGCGACCACCTTCTCCCCCATGCCGACCAGCTGCTCGACGATATTGGTGCCGATGAAGCCGGTGGCGCCGGTAACGAGGTAGGTCATTTGAGATCTCGCGCGGCTGGCGGATGATTTGCGATCCAGTGATTGGCGATATCGATCCGGCGCGCCACCCAGACGTCCTCCGCCGCGGCCACGTGGTCGAGGAATTTCTCGAGGTCGGCTGCACGTCCCGGACGGCCCACCAGTCGGGTATGGAGGCCAATGCTCATCATCTTGGGCCGCTCCGCGCCCTCGCGACGAAGAAACTCGAAGGCCTGGATCAGATAGGCCGAGAAGCTCGGCGAATTGTAGCCGTAGGGGCTGACATAGCGGCCGTCATTGTTATCGAGCGTATACGGCACGACGAGGTGGTCCTTCCCGTCGACCTCGGTCCAGTAGGGCAGGTCGTCGCCGAACGAGTCGGCGTCATAGGTAAAGCCGCCCGCCTCCACCAGAAGACGCCGCGTGTTGGCGCTCATGCGCCCGGTGTACCAGCCGGACGGCCGGCTTCCCGTAACCTGCTCATGAATGCGGATCGCCTCCGCAATGTGCTGCCGCTCCTGCTCTTCCGGCATTTCGGCATAGTGGATCCAGCGCAGGCCATGCGAGGCAATCTCGTAATCCGCCTCCTTCATAGCGGCGACCGCTTCCGGGTTTCTTTCCAGCGATTTCGCGATGCCGAAGATGGTCACCGGCAGCTTGCGTTCGGTGAACATCCGGTACAGCCGCCACCAGCCGGCGCGCGTTCCGTACTCATATTGCGTCTCCACGCTGATGTTGCGGATGTTGTGGAGCGGCGCGGCCGGCTCTTCGGTCAGCCACGCTTCGCTGTGGCGGTCGCCGTGCAGAACCGAATGCTCGCCGCCCTCCTCGTAATTGATGACGAACTGCACGGCGAGCCTGGCCCCGCCGGGCCAGTTGGCATGCGGCGGAAAACGACCATGCCCTTTGAGGTCTCGTGGATACATCTCCATACCTCCTTCAGTAAGCGAGAGCGTGCAAGCCGGCGGCCAGCACCTTGATGCCCTGAACGATATCTTCGATCGAGGAAAATTCGTCGGGTGTGTGGCTGCGGCCGTCTTTCGACCGCACGAAGATCATCGCAACTTTCGCAATGGAAGCCATCTGCTGCGAATCATGGCCGGCGCCGCTCGCCATGGTCAGCGTCTTGACGCCCTGTTCGCGAGCAACCCTCTGCAGCATGCTTACGATCTCGGGATCGGACGGGGCAGGCTCGTGATCGATCTGAATATCCCAATCGATCTCGAGACCGCGGCGCGCTGCGACTTCGCGCATGAGGCCCTCATGCGCAGCATAAAGTTCTCTGCGCCTGTCGGCGCGAGGGTGCCGAGCGTCGATGGAGAACTCGACCGAAGCCGGAATGATGGCCGGATAGTTCGGCTTCACGACAGCGCGCCCGACGGTGGTGACGGCAGGGCGGCCCATGCGGTGCGCGGTGTTCACGACGCCGCTGGCGATCTCGGCGAAGCCCGCCATGGGGTCGCGCCGGATGTCCATCGGGAAGCCGCCGGCATGGTTCTGGGTGCCCTTGAGGCGCACATTGTAATGACGGATGCCGGTGATCGCATCGACGATGGCGACCGGCGTGTCCTCCTGCTCCAGTATCGGGCCCTGCTCGATATGCAGCTCTATGAAGCTGTCGATGTCATCGCGCCGGGCTTCCGGTATGCGCGCCGGGTCGAGCCCGACGGCTCGCATCGCTTCGCTCATTGTCTCGCCGGTGAAGGCGATCGTCCTGTCGGGATCCGTCGGGGAGATACGCCCGGTGATGGCGCGTGAACCCCAGTAGTTCGCGCTGGGGAACCGGCTCGACTCTTCTTCGCAAAGGGCGACGGCCTCAAGCGTTCGACGGGGCTGCCCGAACTGTGCCTTGAGCACCCGCAGGGCAATCATTCCAGCAAGCGCACCCAGCGCGCCGTCATATCGGCCGCCCGGCGCCTGGGAATCGATGTGCGAACCGGAGGCGATAGACTTGCCGGCTTCGCTTCCTTCCAGGCGTCCCCAGACGTTCCCTACTGCGTCGCGGACCACCTTCAAGCCGGATTCCTCGCACCACGCCGCGTACTGGTCGGTGGCGGCGACCCACTCGGGGGAATAGACGAGGCGCGTGACCCCGCTCTCGCCGACACGTCCAAATTCGGCGAGTTCAAAGACGAAGTGCCGAACGAGCTCGGCGTCGATTTCAATAGAAATGCTCACTTTTTCTTCCAGTGCCAGCCGCTGCCGGCGTTGTGCCATTGAAGAGAGCCCGCTTCCGGGCGGCGTCCGCTGTCGTCGCTGCGGGCCTTCGGTACGTTACTCAGCGGCCAACAAACTCAAAAACGATATTAATCTGGCTTGGCGCATCAGAAAGTTTGAATTATCCCAAGCAAATTGCAGATTGCGGGAGGGTGAAGTGAACCTACGGCACCTCGAAACCTTCTTCTGGGCGGCGCGGCTGGGGAGCTTCGCCAAGGCGGCGCAGAAGCTCAACGCCACGCAATCGGCAGTGTCGATGCGCATCCAGGAGATCGAGGGCCGGTTGAATGCGATGCTGTTCGACCGTTCGCAACGCAACGCCAGGCTCACGCCGGAGGGCTCGCGGCTTCTGCCTTACGCCGAGGAGGTGCTGCTGGCCTATCAGCGGCTCATCGAAGCGGCCGCCCCGCACGACCAGCAGGTCGCGGGCTATGTCCGGCTCGGCGTCACTGAGAATGTCGCCGTCACCTGGCTCGCCGGCTTGATCAAGATGCTCAAGAGCGAGCACCCGCTGATCCAGATCGAGCTCGAGATCGGCGTATCGCATGTGCTGGAGGAAAAGCTCATCGCGCGCGGCCTCGACATGGCGCTGGCGGCGTGCGAGCTGCCGCCCTCCAAATTCCACTCCACGCCCCTGCAGAGCATCGACTTCCGCTGGATGTGCAGTCCCGAGCTTCCGGATGTCCCGGATATACTGACCCCCGAAGCTCTCTCGGAGCTACCGATCCTATCCGTGACCAGGGAGTGGCAGGCGCGAGGCTCGCACCTGAAATGGTTCACCGAGAACAAGATCCACTATCGCAACGTCACGATCTGCAACACGTTCAGAACGACGGCGTCCATGGCGATCGATTGCCTCGGCCTCGCACAGCTGCCGGTGCGGCTGTTCCAGGAGGAGGTGAAGCAAGGCCTGTTGCGGATTCTGCGAGCGGAGCCCGAGATTCCTCCGCTACAGATCCTAGCGATACGGCCGGCCGGCGACGATTCACCGGTATATCGGGCGATCGAGAGCGCGGCCCTCAGAGCTGCGGCCGCGCACTGACCTATGGTTTGATCGCGAAGGCCTGGATCTCGACCTTGAGCCGCGGATCGGCGAGCTTGGCCTCGACGCACGCGCGCGCCGGCTGATGACCCTGCGCCACCCAGGCGTCATAAACGCTGTTCATGGCCTCGAAGTCGCCAATATCGGGCAGCCATACATAGACATGCGTGATCCTGGTCTTGTCCGTTCCCGCCTGCTCCAGGAAGCGGTCGATCTTCGCCAGAACCTGGGCGGTCTGCGATTTCACGTCCCCCGTCGGATCGTCCGCGGCCAGGCCCGCCAAGACGACGGCCGTGCCGCTCAAGGGGTAGGTCACCATCTGACTCATCCTGGCATTGGAGAAATGTCTCTCTATCACGACTGATGCTCCTTCGTGCTTGGTGGGCCGTCCACATACAGGCTGGCCCCGCGGCCCTCCATCGCGAAGTTATGACGTGTGTCCCTCACGAAATTTGATAGGCGGCCGATTGCAAAGCTGACACTTCAGAAAATTTGATGGTTTTTGTAAACGCATTTCGGCTTGTCTAAACAGAAAACGCGTCGGAAGCTCTGTTCGGACATGGGAGCAGGAGAGGGAGCTCTCTGCGCCGTGGCCGGCAATCCAACTCCAAGAAGGAACAGGACGGCAAATGGGAGAAATACGGTTGGCGGCACTCGACCGCCCTATAGACAATAACAGGCCAAGGCGGTGGATGGCGGCTCTTGCTGTTTCCGCCGGCCTCATGGCGGGGATGACCACAGCGGCCCTGTCCCAGCAGGAATACAAGCCGGCCGCTCCCGAGCCGGGTACTGAAATCCCCCAGTCGACAGTCAGGATGGGCATCCTGCCTTACGCTGATGGATCCTTTCCCATCATCGGCGTGAAGCAGGGATTCTTCGGGGATGTCGGCATCAGCATCTCGCCTGCGGAAGGCACGAAGGTGACCGAGGAGCAGGCCCATTCGCTGCTCATGCGTGGCGACCTCGATGTGACGCACGGATATCCGCCGAACTTCCTGCCCACCTATCAGAATTCGCGAGTCGTGAAGCAGATCATGTTCCATGACGTGATCGTTGCCGGCTGCATGCTCGCTTCGCCCGAGCAGAAGCTGAAGGGGATCAAGGACTATCTCGCCGAGGGCATGCCCTTCGACAAAGCGATTGCGGAGGCTATGGCGCCTGTGCAGGGCAAGGAGCTAGCCTCCACGCCTGTAGCGAATGAAAGACTGTTCGAGGATACCATCACGCAGCTTTCCGGCGTTACCTGGACGCCCAAGATCCTGGACGATCCCAATATCCTGGTCTCGGCGAAAGCCGGGCAGATTCAGTTTGCCCACCCGTCGGGCGCGCCTGTCGTCTACTCGCTGCTTCAGGCGGGCTGGACCCGGCTGGTCTGCCTCGACGACCTGATCGCACATGGACCCAAGGGCAAGGACTCCCCCATCCTGCGTTCGATCACCGCTGTCGGGGCGGAAGCGAATGGGGAATGGGTCAACAAGAATCCCAACACCGCGCTCCGCTATATTTCGGCAGTGTGGCGCACGATCGACGCCATCAAGGCCGATCCGGCCCTGTATGACATCCAGGCGCCGGTGCTGAACAGCATCACCGGCACCAATCTCACCGGCAAAGACCTGGCGGGCACGGTCGAGCTCTTCCATCCCTACATTACGTATGGGGAGAACACGCGGTTCTACACCGACGAACAGTCGCTGCTCTATTACAAGCCGCTCTATGAGCAGATCATCGGCGCCTTCGCCGAGAACGGAGTGGTGCCGGCGGATGTCACACCGGATGAGTTCGTGTGGGGCGGCAAGCTCTGGCAGCAGCTCGAGGACTACCGCAAGCAGACGGACGAGCTTCTTGGCAAGCTAGACGTAGCGTCGCTGTCTCAGGAGAAGAAGGATCTCGTCACCGAGGCCCGCAAATTCTATGGCTGGCACGATTATCTGGACGCCTACCGCTTCGCGCTTGCCGCATCGCAATAGGAAGCCGCTTTGAGCAAGCCGCACAACCAAAACTCGTCGCTGAGCCCGGTCAATCCGGGCTCGGCTGTATCTCCGAGGAAGGGGCTCGGCGCCGTAGGCTCTCCCATCCCTTGGAGGTTCGATCCGTTCGCGATTCTCGGGGTGCTGCTTTTGATCGGCATCTGGCAGGCACTGCTTCCGGTCACGCCGAGATCGGCCCTGCCGACGCCTTGGGGCGTGGTGACGACGCTGGTCCAGAAATTCTGGTATCACAAGACGTTCGCATTCTATGGCCTGGTCGATACGGGCTTCTTCAGCGCGCTGCTCTACACTGTGGAGAATGTGCTGATGGCAATGCTGGCCGGCACTGCGATCGGCACCGTGGCCGGACTGGTGACGGCGCGTTCCTCGCTGATGCGCGCCGTGCTCGATCCGATCGCGCTGACGCTGGGCACCGTGCCGATCATCATCGCGTCGCCCTTCCTCCTTTTATGGCTGGGTGGCGACAGGGCCAGCGCCGTTGCCACCGTCGCGTTCTATGTTTCGGTGATCCTTTACACCTATGCGCAGCGGGCCGCCGACAACCTCAACCCGGTCTACGAGTCCGCGGCCCGTACCTTCGGCGCCTCGCCGCGCCGCATCCTGTGGGACGTTCTCGTTCCCGGCACACTTCCCGAAATCCTCGGCGGCATCCGCATAGCCTTGGCTGGCGCATGGGGCCTGGAAGCGATCGCCGAATTGCTTGCTTCGCAACGGGGCCTGGGCAAGCTGATCAGAAGCATTACAGCTGTTTCCGACGTGCAAACCCTGTTTGCCGCGCTCCTGCTTCTGGCGCTTACCGCTGCCGTCTTCGATGCAATCGTCACCAGCCTCTTTGCCAGGATCACGCGCTGGCGCGCGCTTCCAGCCAACGGACGGTCAGGAGCTATTTAATGTCCGCAACACAGCCTCTTGCCCTCGAAGCGCAGGCACTGTCCCGGCAATACCGCCGGCGCGACGGCAGCACCATTCATGCACTTTCGGACGTGAACATCTCCATCCCGGAAGGCGAGTTCGTCTGCATCGTCGGCCCTTCCGGGTGCGGAAAGAGCACTTTGCTGCAGCTCTGCGCCGGCCTTGACCGGCCGACGGGTGGAACGATCCGCACCCGCGGCACGCCGATCGCCGGTCCTGGTCCCGACCGGGGCGTCGTGTTCCAGAAGGACAGCGTCTTTCCGTGGATGAGCGTGCTCGACAATGTCGAGTATGGACTCCGCTGCCGAGGAGTCGCCGCGGCCGAGCGCAAAAGCGCGGCGCTCCACTATCTTGCGAAGGTGGGGCTCGCGGACGTGGCGGATGCTTGGCCCCGGGAATTGTCCGGCGGTATGCTGAAGCGCGTCGCCATCGCCTCAGTGTTCGCTAACGGGTCCGACGTCCTCCTGCTGGATGAGCCGTTCGGAGCGCTCGACTATGTCACGCGGCACAAGATCCATGACGTGCTGCTCGAGCTCTGGAACGAGGTCGACCGGCGCAAGCGAACAGTTCTGTTCATCACCCACGACGTGGACGAGGCCCTCACTCTGGCGGACCGGATCCTGGTCATGCGGTCGGGGAAGGTCATTGATGACCTCCGGGTCGAAAGCAAGCGGCCGCGGGATGACGAGACGCTGGCGGAACCGGCTACCATCGCGCTCAAACGAAAGTTGCTGGAGCATCTGGGCATCGCCCACGGGCAGGCTGCGCGCGAGCACCCGTTGGAGAGCGTCGCATGACGGGCAGTCAATGGACTTCTCATCGCGATCGGCTCATCGCGCTCGGCGTGCTCGGAGCGCTGGTGGTCGGCTGGCAGGCGCTGTCGGTCGCCTTCCCGCAGGAGATCGTGCCGGGCACCCCCCTCGTGCCCGGTTGGCAGGTTGTGTTCACGACCACCCTTTTGTCGCTGTCGCTCTATTGGCCCGGCGGCTGGGGGTTCGGCTCCGTCGCAGCAGGAGATGCCCAGAGCTACGTCTATGCGTTCCTGGCCATCATCTATCATAGCGGCGCCACCTTCCTTCGCCTGCTCATCGGCTTTTCAGCCGGAGCGCTGATCGGGACCCTGCTCGGCCTGGCAGTATCGTGGTCGGCGTGGGGACGGCGGATCGTGAATCTGCCTATTCAGTTCCTGAGAGTGCTGCCGCTTCTCGCCCTGATCCCGCTGTTCCAGATCTGGTTCGGCCTGTCCTTCACCGGAGAGGTCAGCTTCGTCGCCTATGGCGTCGCCGTCATCTTCTTCGCCGCCGTGGTTAATGCGGTCGGCAACGTCCCGCAGGTCTATGTGGAGAACGCTCGAACCTTCGGAGCCAGTCGCTGGCGCCTCTACCGAACCGTCATCCTCCCGGCGATCCTTCCCGAGGTGGAATCGGCGGTGCTGCTCGCCCTCGGCGCCGCATGGGGCGCGGTGCTTGGTTCCGAGTTCCTGGGGTCGCAGTCCGGCCTGGGCTATATCCTCGTCTATTCCCAGGCCTATGGCTTCCTCGACCGCATGTTCCTGATCGCCCTGCTCGTAGTGCTCTACGCTACGCTGAGCTACTGGATCGCGGCCAAAATCTTCGGGCACATCAACCGCTGGAACAAGATCGGGCGGTAGCACCGGCATCGCGTGCATCTGCTGCGGACCCAAAACGCGGTTCATCGCCTGGCACGGTTCTCAGGCAGGGTAAGGCGTCTTGCCGGAGCCATGCAGGCAGGCGATAGTGTCGCCCCGACTGAGCGCAGCAGGGATCACGATGATGCCCGACCATTCATCGAGCACGGAGGCTGGCAGAGTGGTGCGCGGCCGATGCCTGTGCGGCTCGGTGGGCTGGTCCTTCGCGGGCGACATCCCCGACGCGACGATCTGCAACTGCACAGCCTGCCGCCGCTATGGCGTGCTCTGGGCCTATGATTTCGATGGCTATGGAATCCACATCGACGATCCGGAGGAGAAGCTCACGGCCTACACCCGCGGACCGGGGTCGCCACTCTCCTTCAACTTCTGCCGGACCTGCGGAAACCTCGTGAGCTGGCGCGGGCTAGGGCCGGGCGAAGACGGCCGGATCAGGATCGCGGTCAATCTCCGTCTCGCCGAGCCCGACGAGGTTGCGGATATTCCGCTCCAGCGCTTCGACGGCCTGCATAGCTTCGATGACTTGCCGCGAGACGGCCGCCGCATCGAAGACGTGTGGTTCTAGAGCGGCTGAGGCCCGGATAAATCCGGGCTGCCGCTCTATCCGTTTGTTCTTTGCCGCATTTGTGCAACGCCAAGTGATGGCACTTGGCTGCAAAATGCTCTAGCTCGACAAGTCTGGCCGAATGGCAGCTTCCAATCTGCCCTTTCCTACCCGAGCCGGTCCCCAGGCTCGTTGAACCGGGAGAGCGTCATGATCGAGGTGATACAGGTCAGCCCTTCGGATCCGCTCGCCTTCGAGGTCACGATCCGCGAAGCAGCCGGTGAAACCCACCATCACGTCACCATGGCGCGAAGGGACTATGACAGGCTCACGAATGGTACCTGCCGGGCGGAGCACTGTGTCGAGGCGGCTTTCCGCTTCTTGCTCGACCGCGAGCCGAAGGAAGCGATCCTGTCGCGTTTCGATGTCAGCGTGATTTCGCGCTACTTCCCTGACTTCGAAGCAAAGCTCCCGCAGTATATCGCAATGAGCTCTGCGGAAGGAAATGGCCGATGATGATGGCGGCTACGCTTTCACCAGCGTTGGTGTAACGCGCCTGCGCTCGGTCGCAGGCAAGACCTCGCCTGGCATCCGCCGGCCGGTTTCCGCGTCGAAGAGCTGAATGTCGTCGGGGGCGAGCTTGAATGAAAGCGGGTCGCCGGGCAAAAGGCGCCGGGCATCGGTCACATGCGCGATGATCGTCTCGCCTGCGAAGGTGCCGTGGACCAGCTGTGCCGCGCCGAGCTCCTCGACGAAGTCGAATCGGCCGGACAGGCCGCCGGCTTCCAGCTTTAAGGCTTCGGCGCGGAAGCCGACCGTCACCGGACCGTGCCCAACGTCCGGCCAGCGTTGGGTATCATAGGCAAGGCGCTGGCCGTCCCGCAACGCGATCACTCCAGCGTCCGGTTCGGCGATTGCGGGCAGCAGATTCAGACCAGGCGTGCCGATGAAGCCGGCGACATAGGTCGTCTCGGGGCGCTTGTAGACGTCGGCGGGAGTGCCGACCTGCTCGACCACGCCCTTGTTCATGACAACAATGCGATCGGCGAGCGTCATCGCCTCGACCTGGTCGTGGGTCACGAACAGGGTCGTGGTGCCCAGCCGCTGATGCAGCTTGCGGATCTCGACGCGCATGGCGACGCGCAGCCTTGCATCGAGATTGGACAGCGGCTCGTCGTAAAGGAATACTTTTGGCTCGCGGATCATGGCGCGGCCCATGGCGACGCGCTGGCGCTGACCGCCTGAAAGCTGACCGGGCTTGCGTTCGAGGAACTCGGTAAGGCCGAGCGATGCCGCGACTTGTCTGACTTTGTCCAAACGCGCGGTCTTTGAAAGGCCGGCGATCTTCAGCGCGTAGCCTATGTTCTGAGCAACCGTCATGTGCGGATAGAGAGCATAGTTCTGGAAGACCATGGCGCAACCGCGCTCACGTGGCTCGAGCCTGTTGACCACCTGTCCGTCGATCAGGATCTCGCCTGAGGTGATCGCCTCGAGCCCGGCGACCATCCGCAAAAGGGTGGATTTGCCGCAGCCAGAGGGGCCGAGAATGACGATCAGTTCGCCACGCTCGATCTCGAGGTCGACGCCGTGCACGACCTCTGTCTTGCCGTAGGATTTGCGGATATTCCTCAGGGCTATTTCGGCCATTTGGCTGAAGCTCCTATTTCTCGGTCGAAATCAGGCCGCGCACGAACCAGCGCTGCAAAAGGATCGTGACGATGACCGGGGGGGCGAGCACGATCAGGTTGGCAGCCATCGCTACATTCCAGATGGGCGGCTCGCCGAACAAAGGACCGGGCACGATCTTCTGGAGCTGCATCGTCGCCGTCGCGTAGTGCTCCTGGTCGGTGACGACGAGCAGCGGCCACAGATACTGGTTCCACGACCAGACGAACATGATGGTGGCGAGCGCGGCCATGTTGGCCTTGGAGAGCGGCATCAGCACTTCGAGGAAAAAGCGGACAGCGCCGGCGCCATCCATCTTCGCCGCCTCGGCGAGCTCGTCCGGCACGGTCAGAAAGAACTGGCGATAGAGGAAAGTGCCGGTTGCGGTCGCCACGAGCGGCAGGATCAGGCCCGAATAGGTGTTGAGCAGGTTCCATTCCGGCAGCTCGATCGACAGCCCGGCCAAGTCGAAGATCGACTGGAACGGCCTTAGCACGTCGGTTGCAACCGCATAGGTCGGCACGATGCGCACTTCGAGCGGCAGCATCAGCGTGATGAAGATCAGCCAGAACATCACCATGCGCAGCCGGTAGTTGAAATAGACGATGGAAAAGGCCGACAGCGCCGAGACTATGATCTTGCCGGCCGTCACGCCCCCCGCCACGATCAGCGAATTCAGCATCACCCGGTCGAAATTGCCGCGTTCCCAGGCGGTGGCCATGTTCTCCAGGAAATGGGTACCGGGCCATAGCGGCATCGGCACCTGGTTCACCGTGTGGAAGTCGTGGCTCGCGGCCACGAAGATGACCCAGAGCGGGAAGGCCAGCGCGATCAGGCTGAAGATCAGCAGCAGATGCGTGAAGGCGTCGAGGATGGGCGTGCGTTCGATCATGGCCGCTCAGCGATAATGGATGCGCCGCTCGATGAAGCGGAACTGGACGAAGGTGAGCGCCATCACGAGCAGCATGAGCACGATCGACTGCGCGGCGGCGAGCGAGTAGTCCTTCCCCTCGAAGCCGTCGAAATAGATCTTGTAGACCATGAGGTCGGTCGCCCGTGCCGGCCCGCCATGGGTCGTGATGTCGACGATGCCGAAACTATCGACGAAGCTGTCGGTGATGTTGATCACCAGCAGAAAGAAGAGCGTCGGCGCGATCAGCGGCAACTGAATGTCGCGCATGCGGGCGAGCACGCCGGCCCCGTCCATCGCGCCTGCCTCGACAACCGTGCGCGGGATCGACTGCAGCGCCGCGAGGAAGAAGATGAAGTTGTAGCCGACCATCTTCCAGCTTTGCGCGAACACGATCAGCGCGAGCGCGTCCCAGCCGTTGAGCGCAGGGTTCCAGAGATCCGGGAAGACGCGGTTGATTGCCGCCACGAAGCCCGCATCGGGTGAAAAGATGAAGCGGAAGGCGAGGCCGACGGCAGGTGCTGCCAAGGCATAGGGCAGGAAGAAACTGAACTGATAGACGTGATGGCCGGGTAGGCGGCGATCGACGAAGAGCGCAAGCATGGCGGCAATCACGATCGACGTGAACGTCGCTGCCGCCGCGAAGATGATCGAAACCCAAACCGAGTTCCAGTATTTCGGGTCGGAGAACACCGTCTGAAAATTGAGCCAGCCCACCCATTCGTTCGTTCCGCCGAACGGCGGCTCGAGGGTCACTGCCCAATAGAGCGCTTCGCCCGACGGCCAGTAAAAGAAGATGAAGACGAGCAGCATCTGCGGGGCGATGAAGGCCGCCGCCAGCCAGAGATTGGAGAATGTCGCGCGCTTTTCCAAATCAGGCTCCACGCAAATGCAGGGCAATCGGATATGACACGGCAGACCCCCACTCCGCCTCGCTTCGCTCGGCACCTCTTCCCCTAAAAAGGGGAGAGGAAGGACGCCAAGCTTCGCGGCCGGCGCTTCCTCTCCCCCGTCGACCGCAGGGCTGTCCGGGGAAAATTATGCATATGCGAAGCTCATCTGATGCGGGGAGCAAGTCGGCTTCCTTTTGCTTGGATTGACGGGCGGTGGGCGTTCGATTGCGCCGATGTGGCGGCGCTCGAAG
>NZ_JAWRCU010000034.1:0-23867 GCF_033542235.1 Mesorhizobium sp. BAC0120
CGCCCGAAAGCTACTGATCTTCGCCAATGCCGTCGTCGAGCGCGGCACTCCATGGATAAGAAAAGCACCCCAACAGCATCTCGCCCGCTAATGGTTGCGCTTCTCCCACAAGGGGAGAAGGGGGAGCCCGACATTTCGCTCGACGCAAATCTCAAATGCCGGAGATTGCCGGAGACGGAAAATGCAGCGCTTGCCTTCTCCAGCTGTGCCCATAGCCGGGTAAGGGTGAACGGTGTATCACCCAGAAAACGGAAACGGTGCCTTCCATATCCACCTTCAAAGCCGTCCCGGCATTGTGCGCTCACTCGTCGCCTCCCTGCAGCCCTTCATCAGCCGGCGGCGTGTCGGCGGGCGCTCCGCCTTGCATCGCCGCAGCCGGCGTGGTCGCCCCCTGCGTCGTATCCATGGCCACCAGCTGCAGCATTGCCTGCCGGTAGGCGACGAACTCCGGCGACGTTTGCACCAGGGTCTTGGCGGTGAGGCCAGGCTGCGAGGCATACTGCACGGCCTTGCCCGTCATCTTCTTCTCGGCCCAGGCAACGACATAGGCGCAATCCTTGCCGGTGAGGAAAGGATTGGCGCTGATCACCTGGCCACCGAGCACGTCGGAGACGAGCGCATTGCTTGGCGCCGCCAGCGCCTGGTGCGCGCCGTCGGGCCCGAGGAAATGCGCCAGATAGAGCCGGCCGGCGGTGATCGAGTGGCCATAGGCTCTCAGCCGCGCCTCGTTCTCGCGGGCGAGATTGGCGACCATCTCGCGCGAGACGGTCGGGTCGAAACGCAGCGCCAGGATTTCGGCTTCGGACATGGATTTGAAGAGTTCGGGCCGGTAAGTCCTGATCATGCGCAGCCATGTCGACTTGATGAACTGGCCGAGGCCGGCGGCCGTCGAGAGCGGGTTCTGCGCCCTGGCGTTGCCGCCGCTCTCCACATGGATGATGCGGTTGACCATCAGCTCGACCGCCGAGCCGTTCGACCCGGCGGCGACGGCCGAATCGGCCGAGGTGATGGACGCCTCGGCAACCGCGCTGCCGAGCGGATCGACCGCGACGCCGCTCTGGTAGAGCTCGAAATGAAGATGCGGGCCGGTCGACAGGCCGCTCGTGCCGACATAGCCGATCACGTCCCCGGCCTTGACCTCGACGCCGACTTTGATGCCGTCGGCGAGGCGGCTCATATGTGCATAGGCCGTCGCCTTGCCCCCGCCGTGATCGATCTTGACGACGTTGCCGTAGCCCTGGCCATCGCCGGCAAACGCGATCTTGCCGTCGAAGGCGGCCATGACAGGCGTGCCAACCGGCGCGCCCCAGTCGACCCCCTTGTGGATGCGGACCTGGTGCAGGATCGGATGCATGCGCGGCCCGAAGGTCGAGGTTAGCACGCCCTGCACCGGCGTCACCATGCCGTTGGTCACGGTAACGCTGTGCGTTGCATCCTTCTCCGACATGCAGGCGAAATCGGCGCCGGGTTGCGGCTGATAGACGAAGCACTCGAAATCGCGGTCGACGCCGTGGATCGCGACATAGAGCACGCGGCCGGACATACCGCCCTGGCCACGGCCGGTCTTGGCGAAGGCGAGCACCAGCCGGTCGTCCTTGGTTGCTCGCGCCTGCAGGTCGAAGGCACGCGAGACCAGCATGATCGCTTCGCCCGTGACGCTGCTCGGCACGCTGTTGCGGGTCGCCGTCGAGTAGATTGCGTCGAGCAGGCGATAGCTCTGCGGCTGCGCGGCCGTCTCCTGGTTCTGGGCATATTGCGACAGGTCGTCATTGATCCAGGGATCTGCGCCAGGGACGAAAGTGCCGTCATCGCCGCGTGCGATTGTGCCGAGATATTTGTCCGTGGAGTTGATCGAGGCTTGCACCAGCTGAGGGCGCGTCCCCTTGCCGCTCGGGCGGTAGCCGCGCAGGCCGACGACGAACCTGTCGCCCAGCGTTTCGACGCCGATCAGCCGCTTGGCAGCCTCGCCCGCATTCTTGGCGTCCTCGGCGCTGAAACCGTACTCGGCAACGACGCTGTCGAGCGACCGCTCGCCCTTGACCGAGACAGTGAAATCCTCGACCTGCCGGAAGCGGTCGGGCTCGGGCTTCACCAGATGAACGGTCGTGGTGTCGTCGATTGCCGTCTTCTTGAAACTCGGCAGCGCTTCCTGGCCCTGAGTGACCGTCTCGCCCCAGCCGGCGGCCAAGTCGGCATCGGGATCGCCGATCTCGCCGGTTGACGGCTGCGCCGGCGCGAGCTTTTCCATCGGAATCCCGTCTTCCGCTGGCGGCGCCTCCACCGGTACCGGCTGGTTCGCCCCTCCTTCAAGGTCGTCCTGTCCGGCCACCGGAACCAGCACCTCGTCCGCATCGGGATCGCTGGGCGCGGCGTTGTCGGTGGGCTGCTGCTGTTGCGATGGTGCCTGGGTCGGCGCGGCCGGCGCGATGCTCACGGCCGGCTTGCCGCGGGCGCTCTGCGACTGGAAGAAGGCGAAATCTTCCGGGCTCGACGGCAACGCCGTGATGCGCTCGCTCGCCGAGAGCATGACATCGGACATCACCTCGACGCTGTCGGGAAGCGCGGCCTGCTTCAGCTCCGGCTTGACTTCGACCTCTCTCAGCTTGCCGTTCGCCTCGCCGGCATCGCCGAGCCTTATGATCAGTGGATCGCCGGCGAGATCGATGATCGGGTTGACGAAAACCGGCTTCTGCTCGGCCGCGGGGGCAATCTTCTGTGCGGGAAGCTCGGTTCTCGAGGCTGGGGCCTCTGGCGTGGGAGTCCAGTAAGCAAGAAGACCTGCGCTGCCGAAGCCGATGGCGGCCGTTCCCAACGCAGCGCCGAGGATACGTTGCCGGAGCCTGCGCGCGCGACGCTCCTCGGCCTCGACCCGTTTCGCCCGGAAGCTGCGGTCGATCTCATGCATCGGAGCGCGTTTCCACGGGCGTCAACCGGCGTAGGGCTCCCTTAGGTAGAGCGTCCACCGCACCTGGTCCTTGGTGTCCACCTCCATGAAGCGCACCTTCTCGAAACCGCGCTGCCAGCAGGAATCCGTTCCTTCGATGGTGAAGCGCTTCGGCGCAACGCACATATCGAAAGTCCGGAAGCCCTCAGCGAGAATGGGTTGGCCGAACACGTCGGACGCGTAGACGTAGATATATTTGTTGGCGAGCTCTTCCTTGATCACGTCCACGCATCGGTTGGCGCCAATCGTCCACCAACCTTCGGAGACGATGGTCCCGTTTGGCGCTGCCTTGGCGATGGCGAGGTTCACGGCGTCCAGGGTCTGGTTGCAGACCGCGAATTGCGCCCTGGCCGGCAGGACCGATGCCAGCGTCAGGATCATGACGCCGAAAACAGCGCAGAGCCCCCGGCTGGAGCGGTCACGAAGGAAAATACGTATTGCCTGCCCGACCATGCCCTGAAGCCGCCGAAAGTGATGCGGAGCGCCTTGTCTCGTCGCAATGAAAGCGACGCCTCATGCTGTCCGCGACATGCGCTCGAATTGTGGCTCACCGCCGCGAAATCTGCAATTGCCGCTGCCGGAAGCCTGTCGGCGCCGCTCACATCTTTTCGTTTGCCTCGGACTAGACCATAGTAGTTCCCGGGGGCCCCGACGGAGGCCGTCTGCTGCTGGTTCTGGTGAGGCGCCGATGATCCTGCGTGTTGCGGTCTTCCTGAGGGCGATTGCCATCTTGTCCATGCTGGCCATCTTGTCCGCAATGCTTGTCGCGCGCCCTGCCGGGGCGGACGACAAGGCGATCGCGATCGAGTTGAACAAGGCCACCGACACCGATGCAGGCTGCCGCCTGACATTCGTCGTCAAGAACGCCACGCCGTCGCTTCTCGAGAAAACCTCATACGAGATCGCCGCGTTCGATGCCAAAAAGACCGTGATGAAGCTGCTGGTCTTCGAGTTCGGCCGGCTGCCGGCCGGCAAGACCAAGGTGGTCGAGTTCGCGCTCGCCGGCGTCGGCTGCACCGGGATTTCCCGCATCCTGGTCAATACCGCGCCGGAATGCATCGCCGACGGAGCGGCGTCTACCATATGCATCGACGCGCTGCGGACGAGCTCGCTTTCCGAGATCCTCTTCGATCAATAGGCGGCGCCCATGATCGACATAATGGTACGTCAGCTCCATTCGATCGGCGGCCCGGTGTTGATCACGCTGCTCCTTATCTCCGTCATTGCGACCGCGACGGCGATCTACAAGCTTCTGTCGCTGCGGCGGCTCGGTGCCGGCCGGCATCGCGTGGCGCGGGAAGTCCTGCAGCACTGGACCGCAGGCGATGCGTCCGGCGCCTACCAGCGTGCCGCGGCCGACAGCGCAGCGCTGAGCCGTGTCGTCGGCGAAGCAATCAACGGTGTCTGGCGTTGGCCGAACGAC
Source organism: Mesorhizobium sp. BAC0120 (assembly GCF_033542235.1). Lineage (NCBI taxonomy): Bacteria > Pseudomonadati > Pseudomonadota > Alphaproteobacteria > Hyphomicrobiales > Phyllobacteriaceae > Mesorhizobium > Mesorhizobium sp. BAC0120. The sequence continues at coordinate 4,368 of NZ_JAWRCU010000034.1, forward strand.
AAGGATCGCGCCCGCGAGATGGCGACAGGCACGGCTCTCTCGCTGCTCGATGCGATGAACCGCCACGTGCGCGTGCTCGAGACCTCCGTGCAGGCGGCCCCGATGCTCGGCCTGCTCGGCACCGTGCTCGGCATGATCGCCGCCTTCAACGAGATGTCGGTCGGCGGTGGCGCAGTAGACCCGACCGAGCTCGCCGGCGGCATCTGGGTGGCGCTGTCGAGCACCGCGCTCGGGCTTGCGATCGCCATTCCGTTCTATTTCTTCACGAGCTGGATCGAGGGGCGCATCGAACGCGAGCGCGCGGCGATGGACACGGCGATCCTCACCATCGTCTACGGGCCGGGAGTCGATCTTGCCAATCAGCCGGGAGCGGAGGCCGCTGTGCCTCTGCAGGCGCCGCAGACCATTCCGTTGAGGCGGTGACGGGAATGGGCGCCATCCAGCTTCGCCAGCCCAGGAAGAAAAAAGGCATGAGTTTCATGCTGATTCCGCTGGTCGACGTCATCTTCCTGCTGCTCACTTTCTTCATGCTGTCTTCCAACCTCGCGCCTTATTCGGCCCTCATGCTCGGCAGCTATCAGCGCGAAGCCGGTGCTCCGGCCGAGCCCGTGAAAGCAAGGCCGGGCGAGCTGCAGCCGGACGTCATCCTCACCGTGTCGGCCGGAGAGGTGAGGGCGAACGGGACCACTCTGCCGCTCAAGGATTTTCTGGGTGAGGCGAAGCGACTGAAGGAGAGCGGTGCCGAACGCGTGGTCGTGTTCGTGAGGCCCTCGGCGACCGCCCAGGACATCGTCAGCGTGCTCGAGGCGCTGAAGCGGATGGCTTTCGCCTCGGTCACGGTGCGGACGCGCCAAGGCTGAAAGGCGGGATTATGCAGCGATTGAAGCGAGAGCGGCAGAAGCTTGATTTCCCCTTCGCCTTCATCAACATCATCCTGCTTCTGCTGTTCTTCTTCATCGTCACCGGCTCGATCGTCGGCAAGAACGAGACGCGGGTTGCGCCGCCGCTGACCAGCCGCCTGACCACGGAACGGCTGCCGAGGCCGCTGCTCGTGATGGACAAGGCCGGCGCGCTCTTTCTCGACGAGGTTCCGACGAGCCTGCCTGACGCAATTGCACGCATGAAGCGTGTCGGGAGCGATGCCCCCGAGCAAGCCCGAACCCTGAACGTCATCGCCGACCGCACTTTGCCGGCTGTGCGCTTTCTCGACATCGTCGAGGCGATCCGCCAGGCGGGCGTGCCGGTGCGGATCGTGACGCTCGACGCGCAGGCGAAGGGATAGGGCGTGCTGCGCGTCTCGGAGCCAATCGGGACCTACTGGGCGATCGGCGTCGTCGCCTCGCTCGCGCTCCATGCCAGTGGCGTCGCTGGTGCGGTCCTGCTCGGCGAACGCTATGTCCGCGATACCGTGCCGACCGAGATCACCTTCTCCAGCGAAGCCTCGCCGGTCGCGCAGCCCGCGCCGGCCGCAGCGGAGCACGCCATAGCGAGCGAGGTGGCGGCTGTTGCCGAACGGGAAAGCCTCGCTCCCGCACTCGCCGAAACGACGGCGAAATCCGCCCCCGAGGCGCTGAAGCCGGTGACTGAGGCCGCGGCGACCATTCCAGAGAGGGCACAACCGCTGAAGGCCACAGCTCCCGAAACGGCACAGTCGTTGCGGGCTGCAGCACTGGCGCCACAGGCCGTGCCCTCGCTGAAGGCGAACCAGGTGAAACCGGAAGTTCTGCAGGCCACGCAAGCTGGAGCGCTCGCAAGCGCGCCTGCAGAAGCAGTTCGGCCCAGTGCTGCGCGTGAAAGAGCCCAGCAAAGCCAGGCCGAAAGGGTCGCTGTTGCTGAGAGGGGCCCTGCCATTGCCTCCGAAGCCGCCGAGCGCTTGGCCTCTTCCACGCCTGCCGCGGCTGCACCCTTGCCTGGCGAAGCAGCGGAAACAATTGGGGCGCTGGAGCAACGGGAGGGCGTCGGTGCGGTCGCCGCATCCGCTGCAGAGCAGGCGGCCTCGCCCGACAAGCCTGCCGCTAGTCCGCCGCGTGAAACTATCGCTGCGCTGCCTCCGCCGAAGTCGAATCCGGAACCGGCCGGCGCTTCGGCTTTGTCGGCCGGCAGCGGCGAAGTTGTTGCGGTTCTGCTGCGGCGCGAAACTGTTGCGAACGTCGCGCCACCCTCGGCACAGCAGGCGACCCCCTCTGCCAAGCCTGACGCTAGTCCCTCTTTCGAAACTGTCGCGCCGGTGTCTCCGCCCGCATCGAATGCAGAACCCGCAATCCGCCCGCAGCCGCAGGCGCTCCGGCCGGCACCTTCCTCCAGTGATGCGCCGACGAACTTGGCTTCCGCACTTTCTTCCCGATCCGAGACCGCGCAGCCCCTGGGATCGTCGGGCGAAACCGTCACCGGCCTCGTACCCGAAGGAGGGCAGCTCCCCGTCCAAGCGCCCGCGAACGTACCAGAAGCCGTGGTGCCGGCGAAGCCGGAGGAGGCCAAGACGGTCGAGCGCCCCGTCGAGACCGCGCTGCTCGTCCCGGCCCGGCCTGGCTCCAGCCTCGGGAGCGAAGTCGACAAGCCGTCCGACCGCTATCGGCGTATCGTCGATTTCATCAGGCATTATGGCGGTGGCGACTGCTTCATCGCGCTGCCGGCGATGAAGCTCGACGGCGACGTCACTTTCCAGACCTTCGGCCGCGACAAGGCGCGCGAAGACGCCTTCAGGCAAGCGCTGCTCGGCCTCGACGGGCTCAAGGCCGAAATCAGCAGCGGCAACGTGGCTGATCCGCAATGCCTCGCGCTGTCCTTTGCCCGCAAGGCGAGGCGCTATCCGGGCTTCTCGCTGATGATCGACCTGCACAATGCCGATATGGCGAGCGGCACACGGCTATCCGGATCGGTCCTCAATGCCAATGGCCGCGAACTGCATCTGCTCCTGGTCGATGATGAGGGACAGGTGCAGTCGATGGACCGCTTCCTTTCGGCCGACAACGGGACCGACCGCACCTTCAGCACACCGCTCACCCTCACCGGCGGGCCTGTCGCCACCAAGCAGATCCTGGTCGCCATCACCGCGGATCCGACGCCGCCCTCGCTCAATGCCTCCGTCAATGAGGCCGCAAACGAGTTCTTCGTAAAGCTCGGCAAGGAAATTGAGGCAATCGGCGCCGATGTGGATCTTGCCGTCGAAGGCTTCACCGTACGGTGAGCGAAGGCTCGGGGAATAGGCCATACAATTGGCTCGTTCCCGGCGCATGATGCGAGGCACTAGTCGGGACTCTGAGCTTAGCCGCACGCCTGCATCAAAGCTCCCGGCACGGATTGCTTTGGGCAAGCGATCTCCATCGGCGCGGAACGACATATGCCTCGCCTACTATCCGTGAATGTCGGACTGCCGCGAGACATCGCCTGGAAGGGTCGCGTCGTGCACACCGGGATCTGGAAGACCCCTGTGGATGGCAGCTGCCGGGTCGGACGATTGAATCTGAACGGAGACGGTCAGGGCGACCTGGCGGGGCACGGGGGTGAGCAGCGTGCCGTCTTCGTCTATCAGATCGAATCGTATCGCTACTGGCAGGAGCAGCTGAACAGGACCGACTTCGTCCACGGGCAGTTCGGCGAAAACTTCACGATCGAGGGCTTGCCCGATGACGTCGTTTGTATCGGCGACCGTTTTCGGATCGGCAGTGCGATGTTCGAGATCACTCAACCGCGCGTGACCTGCTACCGCGTGGGCATTCGGATGAACGAATCCCGGATGCCGGCATTGCTGACATCCAGCGGCCGGCCGGGATTCTATTTCCGCGTGCTGAGCGAAGGTGAGGTGAGCGCCGGCGACGAAATCGTGAAAGTGGGAGAGGCGACGGAGAGAATGACCGTCGCCGAGATCAACGCGCTTCTCTATTCATCGAACCATCCACGCGATCGACTGGAGCGCGCTTTGCGGATCGAGGCGCTTTCGCTCGGATGGCGGCAGTCGTTCGCGGCATTGCTGCAAAGCCAGGCGACCAGCGTGGGAGGTGGCAATGCGGGGCTTGCGCCGGCCGCAGCGGCGCATCCGGCTGCACCGGGATTTCAGCCACTGGCGGTGGAGGCGCTTGGTCAGGAATCAGCGGATGTCGTGTCACTCACGATGCGAAGCTCTGAGGGTCAGCCGCTGCCTCCGGCTTTGCCCGGTCAGTACATAGTCCTGCGCCTTGGACGGACTGGCGGCGGCCCGCCACTCTTTCGCAGCTACTCGCTCTCGGGCCCGCTCTCGACGGAGAGCTATCGCATCAGCGTCAAAATCGAGCCAAATGGGGCGGCCGGAACCTACCTGAGGGAGCATGTCAGGGTGGGCGACATTCTCGACGTCAGTTCGCCGCGCGGAAGTTTCGTTCTGCAGTCCGGGAAGCGGCCCTTGGTCCTGCTCAGCGCGGGAATCGGGGCTACGCCTGTTCTGGCTATGCTGTATGCCCTCGCGGCGGCTCGCTCGACACAACAGGTTCTGTGGCTGCATGCTGCTCGCGACGGCCAGCATCATCCATTCGCCGCCGAAGTTCGCCGCCTCGTCTCCGCGCTCACCCACAGCCGCAGCTTTGTTTGCTACAGCAGCCCGGGTTCGGCCGACAAAATGGGTGAGGATTTCGACGCAATCGGTCACCTGTCAGAACCGCTCCTCGGCAAGATAGGCATCCCGGGCGAGGCGGATGTCTACCTCTGCGGGCCGCCTCGCTTCATGGCAGACATGAAAGAGGCACTCGCCGCCCTCGGAGTGGCGTCTGAGCGGATTCGCGTCGAGATATTCAACGGCAGCGACGCGATGACTCCTGGTATCGTCGGCGCACCGATGCGAACTCCGCATGTTCCCGACGACGACGCAAACACCGGTCCGCTGGTATCGTTCGCGCGGAGCGGAATTGCCGCGCACTGGAAGGCATCCGCGTACCAGAGCATTCTGGAGTTGGCCGAGGCATGCGACGTCCCAGTCCGTTGGTCATGCCGCACAGGTGTCTGCCACAATTGCGAGAGCGGTCTGGTTTCCGGCGAGATCGCCTACGGACCGCAGCCACTCGACAAGCCCGCCGATGGCAACCTTCTCATTTGCTGCTCGCAGCCAGTCCGTGACGTCGTCATCGATTTGTGAATCCCTGACCGGGATTCGAACTCCGGCTTAAGGACGGCGACGGCTCGCTCACGCCGGTGCGCATATATCGTGCCGCCGATCCATTGGCTTGGCGGGCATGAAGCCTGCGCCGACCTAAAGTCAGGATGCCTTAAGGACTGAGCTGGAAATACGCAAAGTCCACGCCGACATTGCCGCCGATATTCTCCACCTGCCGGGTGAGCCTCGGGAACAGCGCGGCCGCGCGGACATGTTCCTTCCCTTCCGGTACCGAAAGCCCCGACGGGCTGGTGATGGCGATGACCATTTCGGGCATCACCCCGTCCAGCACCTTGTCGATGACGCGCATGTCGAAGATGGCCCTATCGCCGTCGGCCGTTTGCTCGGCGAAGTTCTTCATGTTGTAGACCAGGCCGTCGCCATCGACGAGCAGCAGGTCGAGCTTCCGGTCGCCGATATTGGCGACCGTGGCCTTGAGCGTTTCGCCCAGCTTAAGTTGGTCCGACGCAAGCTGAATTTCGGGACTATTCTTCGCGCCCGGCCCCACCGCCTTCAGGAAATCGGTCGCAGCGCACTGGGCCTCTTTGATCAGATGGCCGTTCAGCTCCGGCTCGATGCCGTTCGTGTCGATGAAGGAGTTGTAGAGGGTCTGGAAGGCCGGCACGTTCAGTCCGAACCCCTTCACGTTGATCGTCCGGTCGGAAACCGACGTCACGGCCACGTAGAAGCATCTGCCGCCGTCATACTGGCGCAACCACGAAACGCCGGCATTCATCCTGGCAAGGGCGCCGGCAGCGACCTTCGTCTCCTTGTCGGCTTCGGTCGGATGCTCGCTCGGCGTGCCGGATTTTGTATTTGTGACAGGCGGCGCCGTTGGGACGTTGAGCGTGGACGTGTTCGAAGCCGGTTGCTGCGGTGTGTTCGCCAGATCGGCGGAATTTGCGGGCGCAGTGTCGGTGGTCGGTTCGTGTTTCGGGGTCGTGTCCTGCGGTGACGTCGTCTTGGGCGGCTGGGTTGTGTCGCCCGGCGGAACGGTTTGGGAAGACGGCGCCGAATTCGGCTGCTCCGCCTTGGCAACTTCCTGCGATTTGGCTGCCTCATCGAGGGCATCGCCGTTCGCCGGATGCTCGGGGCTCTTCGCTGCCGGCTGCTGTGCCTCGGGGGCCTTGGCGACCGGCGGGCTAACGGGCGTCTCCGCTGGATGATCGCCGGCAGTCGTTTGCGTAGATTGCTTGGACCCAGCCCCTTGCTCCAGCTGCGGGCCGATCAGGCCGCTCACATAGGCATAGGCCCCGCCAGCCATGAGCAGCACCAGCAGTCCGCCTGCCACGGCATAAGCGCGGCCGCCCGATTTCCCTTCGGCGGTCGGGATCGCACCAGCAGCACCGGCGAGAGCCGTGCCGGGCAGTCCGGTTGAAGGCAATACGGGATAGGCGGCGGCATTGCCAAACGGCGACTCGCTGCCGCCCGGCCTTGCCGCCGAGGTCGGCGCTGAAGTGCCCCCCAACAATTGTGTCGCGTCTGCCGCCGGGGCAAAGGGCGTGCCGGTTCGAATGCCCGGACTGGTTGGCTGGATACCGGGTGACGTGGGCTGGACGCTGGGCGAGCCACTCTGGATTCCAGGCTGCGTGCCCCAGCTGGCAGGAGCGGAACCGGGCCCTCCGGCTACGCTTCCTCCGGTCACCGCCTGCGGTGCGTCCGCTGGCGTCGATGCCTTCAGCCAGTCGGCCACCACCGACATGCTGGCCGGCCGATCATCCGGGTTGGGCTGCAGCATCGCCTCGATGAGAGGCCTCAGGCTTTCGTCGATGCCGGAAAGGTCGGGAAGTTTCGTGCGCTTGTCGATCACGTCGACATGCGAGCCGCCCATGTCGAGCGGCTCCCCTTTGAGCGACGCGGCGATCACCAGGCCGAGGCTGTAGATGTCCGAGCGGCTCTCCACCTCGCGATTATGGATGCCGAGCTGCTCGGGCGAGACGAAGTTGTATTTGCCGGCAAAGCCGCCGCCGATCACGGTGCCTTCGCCGATATTGGCGGCGCGCGCGATGCCGAAGTCGATGATCTTGGGTCTTCCGACATTGCCGCCGTGCAGGATGATATTGTCGGGCGACAGGTCGCGATGGATCACCCCGGCATCATGCGCCAGCGCGAGGCCGTCCGCGACGCTGGCGAACAGCTTGCGCGCTTCGGCGGGCGTAAGCGGCGCCGCCCGGATGCGTTCCGCGAGCGACACCCCGTCGACGAACTCCATCGCGAGATAGGTTCGGCCGAGCCGCGGGTCGCGCGAAAACGAATAGTAGCGGACGATGGTGTCGTGATGCAGCCGGTTGAGGACGGTCGCTTCCCTCCTGAAGAGCGCGAAGATCGCCTCCTGGTCGGCAAGTTCCGGCAGGATCGTCTTGATGGCGACCGGCTCGCCGGTCTGGATGTTGTGGCCGCGATAGACCTCGCCCATGCCGCCCGAGGCAATGCGCTCGTCGATCTCGTAGGTGTCATTGAGCTGCGTGCCCGGGTCGAGCCGGGTGCTGAGCATGACGCGGGTAACGCCGTCGGACATTTCAGTTCACCCAAATGTCCGTTGAAGGCTCGGCCGCTTGGCGGAACTGGACGACGACGACCGTCACATTGTCGGTTCCGCCGCCGGCAAGCGCCATTGCGATCAGGCTGCTGCAGCCCTTCTCTGCCGATTCCTCGGCGAGAATGCGTTCGATCTCGTCGTCGGAAACATGCGCCGTCAGGCCGTCACTGCAGATCAGGAACTTGTCGCCTGCGTGGATCTGCCCATACGCAATGTCCAGCGCTGGATCGTCGATCGCGCCGATCGCTCGCGTGACGACGTTGCGCCGCGGCCACGTGGCTGCCTGTTCAGGCGTGAGCAGTCCGCGGTCGAGCAGGTCCTGGATCTCGGTGTGGTCACGCGACAATTGCGTCAATTTTCCGTCGCGCGACATGTAGATGCGGCTGTCGCCGGCCCACATGCAGGCATATTGCCCTTCGAAAGCGAGGAGTGCCGCGACTGTCGAGCCGATCATGCTGCCGTTCAAGGAGGAGATCTCGCGAATCTGGCGGTTGGCCATGATGACGCGGTCCTCGAAGCGGGCGCGCAGGTCGGGCGCCGAGCTCGGAATGCCGATCGACTGCAGATGCTCGACGATGCTGGTGCTGGCCACCTCGCCGGAATCATGACCGCCCATTCCGTCGGCGACGACATAGATGCCGCTTTCGGCCTTCACGAGATATCGGTCTTCGTTCTGTTCTCGAACCAGGCCCACATGGCTCTGCCCGCAGCTATCGACGTCGAAGACGCGCCTCATCATAGCTTCCGTCACCGGATGAACCGAATGGATGCCCACCGCCTGCATCTCACTCCACGCTTCCTTTTAGCATATCCACATAGAACAAGGGATCCGGCAGCGCATTGCGGGCATAGATCAACGGGCCTGAGGCCGCGCCCCCATTCGTCCACCAGAAACTGCGGCCGGCCGTCGTGTCCCAATAATCGGCAGTCATCATCACCGAGAGCACTTCGCTTGCCGCGCCGCCTTCGGAGCGCCAGACGCTTCCCCGCTTCACTCGCACCGGCAGCGGGGCAGGGGGTAGTACACCGCTCTCCGGCGGCAGGAGCCCTTCGGTCAGGCGCTCGACTGCGATCTCGGCCTTGGGGTCGAGCACGCTGAGCAGCCGTTCCTCGAGCATGAAGTACCAGACGTCCTGCGGGTCGAAAGCCGGGGGTATGATCGTCTGGCCCGGTTCGGCCAGGTAAAGGATCGAAAGTGGAAAGAAGCGCCCGACGCTGTCGACGGAAGGCATCAAGGCGCCGGCGCAGGCCGTTGTAAGGATGTCGCTGCCGATCCAGAACCGCCAGATCGGCGAGACGAGGTAGATGTCCTGCCAGGCCTGCCCCAGTTCGTTGCGGCTTGCGGCGACAGCTGACTGCAGCCAGGTCTCGAACGGTTCCAGCACCGCGCGCGGCAGGTTCAGCGCGATGAAATCGCGTTTCTGGGGCAGCTTGCCGAAAATACCGAAGCCCATCTCAGCCTCGGACTCGCAAGAGTTCATGGAACAAGAGGCGCGCCGTCAAAACGCCACCGGGCATTTGAAGTCACCGAGTGCCGGCAGGAAAAGCGGATTATAGGAGGAGCCGACGCGGATCTTGTAGGAGACCTCGCGGCCACCAATGACGAAACGGGCGATCAGCTCCTCGCCTTTCTTGCTCACCGAGCCGGCATCGATCAGCCGCATCAGCGCCCACGGCCCTTCCCGGCCGAGGCGGGATTCGCGGCCTGGCAGCTCTGGGTAAAGGCTGACATTAGCCGTTCCGGAGCCGCCATTGCCGGGCCAGGTGAAGGAGGCCGGCGCGTTGCCGGCGAGCGAGGTCTGCAGCACGATCTGGTTCACCTCGAGCAGCGCCATGTCCGCATCCTTCGAGATGGTGTTCGGCGCAATGGTGAGCTGGATGTTGGGCGTCGGCCCGCCGTCGGGGAAGAAGGCGTTGCGTATGTCGGCGGCGCGCTGGAACTGCTTCAGCGTATCGAGCGACAGCTCCTGCCCCAGGCGCGAATCGGGATGCCATGTCCAGTTGCTGCCGCTGATGTCGACGATCGGCAGCAGATAGTCGGCGAAATACTTGTCCATGAGCCCGTTGGGGCCGAAGAGCTGGGCGAACTCGCCGATCTGCGCGTTCTTGTCGGATTCGCGCGCGAACGGGTATTTGCCGGCGGTCACGCGCTGGCAGATCTTGGCGACATTGGCGAGCGCCTGGTTCATCTGCGCCTTCGTGCTTCCGGCCTCGGCGCCCTCGAACTCGTCGCTCACTTCGGAGATCATGCGCGCAAAAGGCTTGGGGAGCCGTGAGACCGTGCCGCGTAGATTGACGACCTGAAGCCTGAGCTTCTCGTTGGCCGGGCCGGCCTGCGAGGGATAGTTGGCCGCCACCAGCAGGTTCTCTCTGATGTCGTTGAGGTTCTTGAGGAGCTGGTCGATCGGCCGGGCTCCCGGCGAGCCCTCCACCCAGTTGTGGTAGGGCTTGAAATACGCCTCGATGTTGGACCCGGGATTGGTGGCGGCTGCGGCACCCGTGTTGGCCTCGCCGGCGCGCACTTGCGACTTCTTGAGGGCCAGATTGATGCCGATGCGCTCCAGCCCGCTGGTCTGGTTGGTGAGCGCCTTGACGGCCTCGGCAGCCGGCTGGGCGGGGGCTGCCGCGCCGGCCTCGGCCTTCGGCTCGTCCCGCTCCTGAGTGAGCGCCGTTTCGGACTTGATCGATTCCAGGAGCTGGCGCAGCGGCGATGTCGCATCGGAGGAAAGCGCGGCGAGCACCTGGTAGTCGGGCTTGTCCTCGGAGACGGATTTCAGCTTCAGATTGTCGAGCGTGCGCTCCCAGACGTCGATGAAGTCGTGGCTGTAGATGTCGAGCAGCTCGGGACCAAGGCGGCCGAACTGGTCCTCGACGCCGCTCTGCTTGCCCGCATCACCCATCACCCAATGCTCGCTTTCGAGCATTGCGGCCACCGCTCCGAGTTTTTTGAAGAAGAACTCGTGAAAGCCGACATAGCTGTAGAGGCCGGGGATCCTGACCTGCGAAAGATCGCTGCCGTCGCGCGTCTCGAAGACGAGCTTGGCGTCGGCGCCGCTCTGCATGGCGATATCGAAATCGGTGAGGCCCGACGAATAGGCCGAGGACTTGATCAGCGCATAGGCGCGGTCGGCCATCTTCATGCGCGCGATTGCCGCCTGCGCCCCGGTGACCAGCTCGCCATTCAGCTCGAAGGCGGGGTTGTGCGAGCGGCCGAGATCGAGCATGGCATGCAGGTTCTGGATGAGCTCCTTGCGGACATCGTCGTTGGCGCGGCCGGGCAGCAGGTTTTCCTGCCAGTCCTGTGTCATCCAGGCCGTCACGTATTCCTCGTCGACCTTCGGCGCCTTGCCGCCGAGCATCAGATAGACCTTCAGCGCCTCATAGACCCGCATGGGGTCGCTGAGCTTATCGGCGATCTGCTGCTCGAGCCTGAGAATGAGGCGTGAGCGCAGCATGCGCTCGAGCGCGTTGCGGTAGGAGGTCTGGGAAGCCGCCGTCAGCAGGCCACGCTGGCTGAGGCCGAAGGTCTCGCCGAGCGGCGTGGCGGCATCGCGTGTCGCATAGCCGGCCGGCATGACGCGCAGCCTGGCGAGATAGGTCGCTATGCTGGCGAGATCGTCGCCGTTGATCGCTTCGGCGCCCGAAATCTCGGTGCGCGACAGCTCGTCGGAGGCCGCCACCCGATAGTCCCCGATTGCAGCATCGACAGAAGCGATCAGCGCCTTGTTGCTGGCGTAGCTCCAGCCCCAGGCGCCGAGCGTGGCGAGCGAGGCGACGCCGATAACCGCCATGGTTCCGTAGCGCAGGATCGCGGCCCGGCGCACCGCGCCCTTGTCGAGCGAGACCCAGCCGGACTCCGAGAAGATGACGTTGCGCAGGAGGTCGTGCAGGAAGAAGCTCTTGCCGCGGCCAGACAAATGGCGGCTGTCCTGGGGGACCGCGAGGTTGCGCCCGATCGCGCCCAAAACCTGGTCGATCGGCGTGCCTTCCTGGGTTCCGGAAGAGAAATAGAAGCCGCGCAGATTGGCGTTGGTCTGGTAGCGGGTAGGCTCGAAGATCCGGTTCAGGAACTCGGCGACGCGATCGCGCAGGCCCGCAAATTGCGCCGGGAAGCCGAAAATGGCGATACGGGCGATGCCGTCCGGCTCTTCATGGAGCCGGTCGGGCAGTTCCTCGGTGAGCCGGCGAACGAGCGCGTCGAACTCGACAGGGACCTGCGCAACCATGTTCTTCTTGCGGTCCTCGGTCTGGAATGTGTGGCCCCAGACTTTGCGCCGACGGTTCTCGGTGAAGTTCTCGAAATATTCGCGGAAGCCCTCGATCAGGTCCGCCTTGGTGAAGAGCGCATAGACCGGAAAGTCGATCTTCAGCTCCTGGTTCAATTCGAACAGGCGCTTGCGGATGGCATTGGCATGCGCCTGCAGCTCCTCGGGCGATTCCGTCAGCAGGTCCTCGACGCTGATCGCGAGGATGACCCCGTTGATCGGCTGCCTGGCGCGGCTTTGTTTCAGCAGGGAGAGGAAGGAGAGCCAGCTCTTGCGGTCTGTTTCGGCATCCGAGTCCTGCGTCGTGTAGCGTCCGGCCGTGTCGATCAGCACGGCGTCCTCGGTGAACCAGAAGTCGCAATAGCGCGTGCCGCCGACGCCGGCGATCGCGGCAGCGCCCTGCTGTCCGGCGAGCGGGAATTTGAGCCCGGAATTGACGAGCGCGGTGGTCTTGCCTGCGCCCGGCGGGCCGATGATCACATACCAGGGAAGCTCGTAGAGGAAGGTCTGCTTGCCGCTCGATCGTTTGAGGGTGTCGATCGCCTCGCCCATGCGCTGGGCGAGCACCTCGCCGTCGCCGCTCGCGCTGTCGTCGGTCTTGAGCGCGGCTTCGATCGCCTTCTCGGCGCGGCGCTTGCGCCAGTAGCGGATCGCATAGAACAATCCGACCAGAACGACCGCCACCGCTATGATCGTGACTCGGATCCAGACGGGGTCGAGCGGGCGGGAGTCGCCGATGCCAAGCATGGGGCCGCCGAACCAGACCGCCAACGCGAAGCAGAGCAGCCCGACAGGGACGGGCGCCTTGCGGAACCAGCGTGTGAGCAGAGCCCTAAAATTCATCCGTTGGTCGCGCCGGCTTGCGCCTGCAGCGTCTCCTCCTTGGGGATCATGATCTCGACGCGCCGGTTCTGTGCGCGGCCGTCAGCGCTCTTGTTGTCGGCGACCGGCTCCAGGTCGCCCTTGCCGTCGGCCTGGATGCGCGACGGATCGGTGAGCGACTTGCCGAGCACCGCGCCAACCGACTTCGCGCGGGCCACCGACAGGTCGTAATTCGATTTGAAGGCACTCGAGACCTTCGGCTTCACATTGTCGGTGTGCCCGGTGACGAGGATCGGACCGGGTTCCTTGTCTAGCGCGGCAGAAATCTTGGCGCCCGCGGCTTCGAATTCGGGCTTGGTGTCGGCCTTGCCCGAGGCGAACAATACGAGGTTGCTGACGCGAATGACGATGTTGTCGCCGACGGGCTCTACAGCCATGCCGCCGGCCTTGATCTCGTCGGCCAGCGCGGCCCTGATGCGCTGGAGCTGCGTCGTATCGGCAACGACCTTGGGCGGTTCGTATTTCTTGAATTCGGGCCGCGTGATGCCGATGCTGGCCGATGGGTGCAGATCGACCAGGCGTTGCGCGAGCGCCTCGCCGTCATTTCCGATCAGGAAGCGTAGCAGGAAGAAGACACCGACAAGCAGCGCGCCGGCGCCGCTGGCGATCGCCCAGAGCGGCACCTTTGCGTCGAACTGTCCCGCCCGCAGCGCAAGCCCTCGCCAGCGCGGGGATATCTCCTCGTCCGGCCGCGCCTGCACGTGCCGCAGTGCCTGGTAGACGTCGCGTCGCACGCGCTGGAGGTCGGCGTCGCCACCGGCTGCACCGCGATATTGGCCCTCGAACCCAAGCAGCAGGCAGGCATGCATCAGCTCGAGCAGATTGTAGTGAGGCGCCGGGTTGGCGAGCGCCTTGTTCAGCTCTTCGAAGAAGCCCACGCCGGAAGTTCGCACGCCGAAGAACTGCGCCAGCATCGAATACTGCATCCAGACATGCCGGTCGGTGCCGGGAAGGTTCTGGACGATGTCGTCTGCCGTGCCGCAGAGCGCATATTTGGCGACTTGCGCTTCATGCGCCGGCACGCCCGCGGCAAGCACCTTCTTCTCGAACTCCGTGATCGACTTCGCCACATGACCCATCAGCGGCACCGCCTGCATATCGACCAGGAGCAGCCGCAGCCGGCCGAGCAGGATCAGAAGCGGCGCGGCAGCGGCCGTGATCGGGTTGGCGGCCGAGAACTCGACGGAATCGGTGGCTTTGAGCGCCACCTCGAGCGGGATGCGGTGCGATTGGTCGACCGCTGGCGCGGCCTGTGGAACCTGTGGGATCGGCCCCGCCATGGGCCTCGCCGGAGCACGCTCATAGACCCAGTCGTTCGGATCAGGCTGCTGTGGAGTGTAAGTCGGCTGCGGCGGCGAGGGATTGAAGATCGGGCTCGGCCGCTGTGGTTGCTGCGGCGAAAGCGGAGGCAGTGGCTCGAATGGATCACGCTTCGGCCCGCCTCCAGGAGTGGGCATGATGACGGTCTTGCCGCCCGAACCGAACGGATCACCCTTGCCGCTCATCTTCGGTCTTCCATGATGGCCCAAAGATCGAGCTGAAGATCGGGCCAATCGCCGGCAAAATGAAGGCCGATGCCGCTGGCGACGCTGAATTCGGGCCAGAGCGGCGATGTCTTGTCCAGGCGGAAATAGACGTGATCCGAGACGGCGCGGATCTGGCCGGGCGGGGTCGGCATATGGATGATCTCGATGCCGGGCAGATGGGTCTGCACGATCTCCTTCATCTTCGTGTTCGGGCCGATCTTGCAGAGCGCAGGGAATTGCTGCTGGATCTGCGTCAGGCTCTTGTTGGCCGCGACCTCGATGACGAAGGTCGCGTTGCGGAAGAGCGTGCGGTCCTGCACCTGCGCGAGATAGGCGTTGGTCTGCAACTCGGTAAGGTTGAGCCTGATCGCGCGGCCGATATCGAGGCTGAGCAGGCGCTGGATGTCGGCAAGCACGGGCTCGAATACCGCTTCGGGGGAATCGTGATCGTATTCGCCATATTCGGGTGCGAGCCGCTTCGGCGAGAAGGTCCAGAGCTCGCCGGCGATGCGCAGCAGCTCCTGGTAGAGATCGACCGGATGCGTGTATTTCGATTTGCGCAGGTGCTTCAGCACGTTGATCTCGCGGTTGAGCATCTGCAGCATGAAATAGTCGAAGGTCTGCAACCCGCCGCCCGAGCTCGGATCCGCCGCGTAGCGCGCGAGCGTTTCGAGCTTGGTGTCGCACCAGCCGATCACGCGCTCCAGCCAGCCGGCCACCACGGGGTGCGCGTGCGAAACCAGCACCGGCGGCGCGAAATTCTCGTCGAAGATGATCGTCTTGTCGCGGACTTCGAGCACCCGCGCGAGCCTGAGGCAGTGGAATCCGGTCTTGGCCGTCTTGCGCACTTCGAAGGAGATGCGCGGATGCGCGACCTCGATCTCCTGCTCGAGGTGCATGCCCGAGGAGGAATCGATGATCGGCTCGATGTCCCTGATATAACGGCTGCCGGTATTGGTGCCCGGCATGTCGACCTCACGCGAGTTGACCGCGGCGGCCGGCAGGGTCATCCAGATGAGCTGCTTGTCGGCGCCTTCCGGCAGGTCGATCGCGAGCGGCAGCGGGCTCGATCCCGGCATGTCGAAAGGTGTGCCGTCCTGAAAGACGCCGCTCGCCCTTCTGAGCGCGAACTTGTTCTGCTGAGCGAGGTCGCGGTCTATCTCGATGGCCGAAAAACCCCAGGGATAGGGGCTGATGCTGCGCACCCGGTTCTCGACCAGTCGCTCGACATAGCGGTCGTTCTGCTGCAGGTGATGCTGCCGCAGGAAAAGGCCTTCCGACCACGCGACCTTGCTGTACCAGGACATATGGGCTTTGACCCTCCCGCCTAAGCCTTGAAACCGCTTCGAAATGGCCGATTGGCTTATTTTCGGGCGATCAGCGGGAAGCTAGCACGCGCCATGTTACCTGTCATTGCCGCAGCGGCACTCTGAAACCGGAATTCTGTTACAGAAATGAAACAGCGATTCTAGCGTTTTCCGGCGTTCGCCGTCATGATGACGACCGAGCTCCATCCGCAAAGACCAGACCACAATGGGAGGGAATATGGCTGCCGCCGATTTTTACGAAGTACTGGATTCGCGTTTTGCGCGACTGTTCAACGGCAGCGCCCAGGTCGAGAAGCTCTTCACGGGCTGTCGCTGGGCGGAGGGACCGGCCTATTTCCCGGCCGGCCGCTACGTGGTCTGGTCGGATATCCCCAACAATCGCATGCTGCGTTACGACGAAACGGACGGCAGCGTCAGCGTCTTCCGCCAGCCATCGAACAACAGCAACGGCAACACGGTCGACCGCCAGGGGAGGCTGGTCACTTGTGAGCATGCCGGCCGCCGCGTGAGCCGCACGGAGCATGACGGCTCGATCACCACCATCGCAGACAGCTGGCGCGGCAAGCGCCTCAATTCGCCGAATGACGCCGTGGTGAGGTCGGATGGCTCGATCTGGTTCACCGATCCGGCCTACGGCATCGAAACCGACTATGAGGGCGACAAGGCCGAGAGCGAGATCGGCGCCTGCCATGTCTACAGGGTCGACCCTGCAAGCGGCGAAGTGGAAGCCGTGATCACCGACATGGTACGGCCGAACGGCATCGCCTTTTCGATCGATGAGCGACAGCTTTACGTCGCCGACACCGGGCGCACCCATGGCCCCGACAACCCCGCGCATATCCGCGTCTTCGACGTCGATGAGCTCGGCAATGTTTCCGGCGGCCGCGTCTTTGCCGATTGCACGGCCGGAGTGTTCGACGGCTTCCGCCTCGACGATCAAGGCCGCATCTGGACCAGCGCCGAGGACGGCGTCCATTGCTACGACCCGGACGGGACACTGATCGGCAAGGTCAAGGTGCCGGAGGTCGTCGCCAATTGCGTATTCGGCGGGCTCAAGCGCAACGTGCTCTATATCTGCGGCACGACCTCGCTCTATGCGGTGCGCCTGATGGTCAACGGGGCCAAGACGTTCTGAGCAGGCGTCCCGCGGTCGTGCGATGCGAAGCTGAGGCAGACCCGGGCGTTCGTGGGACAGCCCACGAATGCCTGATTAGCCGGCTGTATATGCCCGGCTCGAGAGGTGCGGCGTGGACTTCCGGATAGCACCCGAGATCGAGGACTATCGGCAAAGGATCGCGGCTTTCGTAGAAAGCGAGATCCTGCCGCTCGAAGCCGACCGCGCCTGCTATGACGGGCATGGCAACATAGCCCTGCCGCTCCTCGCCGCGTTGCGCTCCAAGGCGCGCGCGCAAGGTCTCTGGTGCCTTCAGCTCAGGCGCGAAAACGGCGGCGCCGGCCTGTCCAAGGTCGGGCTCGCCGTGTGCTATGAGGAGATGAACCGCTCGATTTTCGGTCCGGTCGTCTTCAACGCTGCCGCACCCGATGATGGCAACATGCAGGTGCTGGAGAAGCTCGGGACGGAGGAGCAGAAGGAGCGGTGGCTGAAGCCGATCGCCGACGGCAAGGCACGCTCTTCCTTCGCCATGACCGAGCCGCATCCTGGCGGCGGCTCCGACCCGTCGATGATCAGGACACAGGCCGAGAAGCGCGGCGACCGCTATGTCGTTTCGGGCCGCAAATGGTTTATCACCGGAGCTGAAGAAGCGAGCCATTTCATCCTGATCGCCCGCACGTCGGACGACCCTCGCAGCGGGTTGACGGCATTTCTCTTCCACAAGGACCAGCTCGGCTGGCGGATCGTGCGTCGCATCGGCATCATGGGGCCGGAAGAGCATGGCGGCCACTGCGAGCTGGAGTTCGACGGGCTCGAGATCGCCGAGGAGAACATATTCGGCGGCGTCGGCCGCGGCCTGAAGGTGACGCAGACCCGGCTGGGTCCGGCCCGGCTCACCCATTGCATGCGCTGGTTGGGGCTCGCCAAGCGCTGTGTCGAGATCGCCACTGCCTATGCTGCCGAGCGCATGGGCTTCGGCCAAAGGCTCGCCGACCGGGAATCGATCCAGATGATGCTCGGCGACCTCGCCATGCGCATCGAGGTCGGCAGGCTCCTGGTCATGAAAGCGGCCTGGGAGCTCGATCGCGGCTCCTTCGCGCGCAAGGAAGTCTCGATGGCAAAGGTCCATGTCGCCAACCTGCTGCACGATGCTGCCGACGTCGGTATCCAGGTGAACGGCGCGCGTGGCTATTCGACCGATACCGTGCTCGAATGGATCTATCGCTATGCCCGCCAGGCGCGGCTCGTCGACGGGGCGGACGAGGTCCATCAGATGGTGCTGAACCGCCTGCTTGCGGAGGAAGGCCGGCAGTTTTGGCGCTGGCCGGTCGAGGACGACGGCCGGCAGGCCCCGCAGGGAGGCTGAGCGTGGAAGCGGTGCGGAGGAAACTGGACTTCGAGCCGGCCCGGCTGAAGCAGTTTCTCGATGCCCGCTTCGGGGAAGGCGAGATTGAGCTCGAGCGCATTGCCGGCGGACAGTCGAACCCGACCTATTACCTTGTCCATCGTGATCGACGCATGGTGCTGCGCAAGCAGCCGGCCGGTCCGATCCTGAAGGGGGCGCATGCGGTGGACCGCGAATTCCGCGCGCTGAGCGCGCTCGCAGGTACCGGCGTGCCGGTGCCCCGGCCGGTCCTCTTTCACACAGAGCCCGACATCGTCGGCACGCCCTTCTTTCTGATGGAGCGCCTGAAAGGCCGCGTCTTCCATGACCCAGCGCTGCCCGGAGTCCGTCCCGAAGAACGCCGCGCAATCTATCTGGCGATGGCCGGGGCACTGGCAAAGCTGCATGCCGTGCGTCCGGAGGAGGTCGGACTCGGGGATTTCGGCCGGCCCGGCAACTATTTCGAACGTCAGATCGCCCGCTGGTCGAAGCAGTGGAGAGAGTCCCAGACGAAGGACATTCCCGCCATAGACTTCCTGTCGGAGTGGCTGACGCGCAACGTGCCGCCGGACGATACGGCGGTGGCGATCGCGCATGGCGATTTCCGGCTCGGCAACCTTCTGTTCCACCCGACGGAGCCGCGTGTCCTCGGTATTCTCGACTGGGAGCTCTCGACGCTCGGCCATCCGCTCGCCGATCTCGGCTATTGCTCGATGGCCTGGCACACCACGCCGGAAGAATATGGCGGCATCCGCGGCCTTGATCTCGCGACGCTCGGCATTCCGTCGCTGGCCGAATTCGTAGCGCGGTACAATGCGGAGGCGCCGCCGAGCGGTCCATTGCAGCCGTTCCACATCGTTTTCTCGCTTTTCCGTTTTGCCGTTATTTTCGTCGGCATCGCCGATCGCGTCCGCGCTGGCACGGCAGCCGCCGAGAACGCCGACCGGCTGGCGCCGCTCGCAGCGCGATTTGCCGAGAGAGGGCTGGAGCTGGCGGGGATTGCAGATAAGGGCTGACCCGATTGTGAGCGGCGAGGCAGCGACGCCCCAACCGATTGATGTGAGTTTCTCTTCCAGCGCCGCGCCCTGCAGACCCCTCATCCGTCGCCTTCGGCGACACCTTCTCCCACAGGGGGAGAAGGGGGAGCCTGGCATCTAGCTTGCCGCAAATCGCCAACGTTGGAGATTGGGAGAGGCGCATATGCAACGCTCCTCCTTCTCCCCTTGTGGGAGAAGCGCAACCATTAGCGGGCGAGATGCTGTTGGGGTGCTTTTCTTATCCATGGAGTGCCGCGCTCGACGACGGCATTGGCGAAGATCAGTAGCTTTCGGGCGCAGGCG
>NZ_JAWRCU010000035.1:0-19361 GCF_033542235.1 Mesorhizobium sp. BAC0120
CCGCCGCCGGCTACAACTTCCGCCGCCTCATCCGCTGGCTCAGTCTTTTGCTGTGCCTGATGCTGGCTGCCTTCAGCACTCAGCTTCGCCTCGTATCAACGTGAAATCGCAATAGTTCACGGTCGACAAAATAGTTCTGATTGATTTGTGCTAGATCTTCCAGCTTCGCACCAGCCTGCTATCCTCTGCTAAGGAAGGTTTGAGTCGCTTTCGTACCGCGTTCCGACTTGCAATGCAGCCAAGGGGGACGGGCTCATGTATCTTCCGCTCGACGATCACGCCAAGCGCCGGCTTACCGAGCGTGGCGATATTGCTGCGGCGATCGATATTCTCATGGCGGAAGGCTATGCGGCCGACGAGCTGCTCGGTGAGATGACCAAGCTTTTCTATGTCGACCTCGACGCCTTCAACGACGTGCTGAGACGCGAGCAGAAACTGCAGTTGCAGAAGCTGCAATTTTAATAAGATTGCGCGACGGCCCCTCACTTTATCGCAGCGATTTCCCACCATGGTCCCGCCCGTCCAACGGAGGCCGGCGTGACCAAGATAATTGCTTCAACCCCGCTCTATTCGGGCTTCCGCTTGCATCCGGGCGCTCCTTACCCGACGAGCCGTTCGCTGGAGGCGCGGCCAGGCGCTCGTGCGGCCTCTTCTTCCGTGGATTCGGCGGCCGAGCCTGTACGGCCTGTCGATCTGACCCCAGTGGCCGTGGAGCAAGCAATCGGTCATGCGCGCGTCGAGGAGTGGGCGGCGCGTGTTAGCGCCGGCGGCCCGACCTCGCTGCTTGTCGCCCGGCCCGCACTCGACGGCGCCACGCCGCAGTATCCCTCCGCGGTGGAGGCCTACCGCGAGATAGCTAAGCTGATTGAAGAGCTCTGAGGCGCTCCTCTCGGGCGCCGGGCTTCATCCACAGCCTCGGTCGGCATTTCGCCGCAATTCATGCTAGAAGGCGTTGCAGGACTCGCCGGGCCGCGCTGCGGAACGGAGTTTGAGGAGAGGGAAAATCTGATGAAGAAAACGATACTCGTGGCGCTCGCCGCCACGATGGCGCTGGGTGCGTGCACGACCGACCCTTATACGGGCGAGCAGAAGGTTTCCAATACGGTCGGCGGCGCAACGCTCGGCGCACTGGCAGGTGCGGGCGTCGGCTTGCTCGCCGGCGGCGACGATCGCCGCAATGCGCTGATCGGCGCCGGCATCGGAGCGCTCGCCGGCGGCGTTGTCGGCAACGTGATGGACCAGAACGAGGCGGAACTGCGCCGCCAGCTCCAGGGCACCGGCGTCTCTGTCACGCGCGTCGGCGACCGCATCGTCTTGAACATGCCGTCCGACATCACCTTCAACACCGACCAGGATGCCGTGAAGGCGCAGTTCTATCCGGTGCTCAACTCTGTTGCGCTTGTGCTCAAGAAGTTCAACCGCACCCTGGTCGATGTTTACGGCCACACCGATTCGACCGGTAGCGCGCAGCACAATTACGACCTTTCGCAGCGCCGCGCGCTGTCGGTCGCGAACTACCTGTCGGGTCAGGGCGTCGATTCGCGCCGCTTCGCCGTCACCGGATTCGGCGCGACCCGTCCGGTCGCCGACAACGGCACGCCGGCGGGCCGCGCACAGAACCGCCGTGTCGAGATCCAGCTCTCGCCGTTGACGTGAAGAGAAGCGAGTAGCGAATAGGGAATAGCGAATAGAAAAGACTTGAACCGACGGGCGTTGCAGTCGACGCTACTCGCTACTCGCTACTCGCTACTCGCTACTCGCTACTCGCTACTCGCTACTCGCTACTCGCTACTCGCTACTCGCTACTCGCTACTCGCTACTCGCTACTCGCTACTCGCTACTCGCTACTCGCTAAATCTCCCGCGCAATCCTGGCCGCGAGCCGCGCATTGTTCTCGACCAGTGCGATGTTGGTCGTGAGGCTCGCGCCTTGGGTGAGCTCGAGGATTTTGGCAAGCAGATACGGCGTCACCGACTTGCCGGCGATGCCGTCCTTTTCGGCGGCCTGCTGGGCGGCCGCGATGTGCACAGCCATCTTGTTGAAGGCAATCTCATGCTCGGCCGCTACGGGATTGGCGACCAGCATACCGCCGGCGAGGCCGAGCGCGCGACGCGTTTCGAAGAACCGGGCTATAGCCGCCGGTTCGTCGAGCCTGAGCGGCGCCTTGTAGGGTGAAGTGCGCGACCAGAAGGCCGGCATCACATCCGATCGATAGGCGACCACCGGGACGCCGCGTGTTTCCAGCACCTCCAGCGTCTTCTCTATATCGAGGATCGCTTTCGCGCCGGCCGAAACGACGATCAGCTGTGTCTGCGCCAGCTCGTCAAGGTCAGCGGATATGTCAAAACTCTTCTCCGCGCCCTTGTGCACACCGCCGATGCCGCCCGTCGCGAACACACGGATGCCGGCAAGCGCCGCCGCGATCATGGTGGCTGCCACCGTGGTCCCGCCGGTTCGCCCTTCGGCGATGGCGAAGGCGAGATCGGCGCGCGACAGTTTCATTGCGGCAGTGACCTTGGCGAGCTGGTTGCGCTGTTCATCGGAAAGCCCGACCTTAAGCCGACCGTCGATGACCGCAATCGTTGCAGGAACCGCGCCTTCCTCGGTGATGATCCGCTCGACGGCCGCCGCCATTTCAGCATTCTGCGGGTAGGGCATGCCATGCGTGATGATCGTGCTTTCCAGCGCAACGACTGGGCGGTTCTCGGCAAGTGCCGCCGCAACCGGCGCTGCGATGTCGAGGAGGGGGAGGGTATCAGGGGGCATGATGGACTCCGGATTAACTCAAACAAATTGGGACTCTGATCCGTCTGAGGGCGGTGCTCTACGTTGCCCCCCCCTGTCCTGCCAGACATGTCCCCCGCAATGGGACGCAATGGGGGAGATCGGACGGCCGCTTTGGTTCGCTAATCGCCAGCGTAGGAGATTGGCGAAACCCTCGATGACAGCCAATCTCCCCCCTTGTGGGGGAGATGTCCGGCAGGACAGAGGGGGGCGCGCAGGGCGCAACGCCAGCAGAACCGTCATGCCACCGTCGTCGCCTCCGGCACAAGGGCAAGCACCTCCTCAAGGGCAGCGTCCGATATTCTCGCCACGGCCAACGGGCTGCCGATAGTGAGCACGGCCGCCGCTATCCCTTCGCGCAGCGCCTCGCGCAGTGGCTTTCCTTGTATCATGGCCGCCACTGTGACGCCGGCGAGCGCGTCGCCCGCGCCGGTTGCATCGGCCATGGATGCAAGTCTGGGCGGGACGATCTGAAAGATCCCGGTGGTGTCGAAGCCGATCACGGCCGAGCTGCCCGAGGTGATTACGCCCGAGCCTAGTCCCATACCAGCGAGCCGTTCCGCCAGGGCTGCCGGCTCTGCCTCGTGCGGCGTTGCGGCCAGGCTTGCCGCCTCACGCGTGTTCATGAACAGGCAGGCGACCGTGTCGAGGGCGCCCCAGAGCCGCACGACCTTCGCCGGCGAGATCGCGATTGCGAAGAGCGGCTTGCCCGCGGCAAGCGCCGCCAGCCGGCCGAGCGCTTCGGCGGGCAGATTGGCGTCGGTGAGGATCGCATCGGCGGCCGCAACTTCGTCGCGCACCTTGCTGCGGCGCAACTGCTTGGGGAAGGCGAACTCGTAGAGCTCCATATCGGCGAGCCCCGCAATCACCTCGCCGTCGCGGTCGATGAGCGCCGTGTAGCTCGGCGTCGCCCGATCGAGGAAAACGGCGGAAAGATCGCGGATCTTCGCCTGGTCGATCGCGCGGGCGACGTTCTCGCCGGCCGAATCAGCGCCGCGCAGCGAAATCAGCGAGGCCTCCACGCCGCGCTGCACCGCATTGCGCAGGGCATTGAAGACGCCACCGCCGACATCCTCCGACATCCTGCCTGGATTGGAGGCGCCCGGCACGAAGATGCCGGACACCTGGCCGCGCCGGTCGACATGGGCGCCCCCGACGGCAAGCAGTTTCAGTCGTGTCACTGTATCAAGGCTCCGGGCGGGGATGGTCGGCGTCCAATGATAGATAGCGCATGATGCTGAGGAGTTGCAGACACTTCGGGCAAGATCACGCGGGAAAACAAAGAGATAGAGCGGGTCGGCGACACCATGGTCGCAACCGGGCTGACACTTGCGCACCGCGCCCCTTCGCTAACCCTCACGGTTGCTCGATGCATCGGCGGCACTGACAAGCTGGCATCCGGACCCTATATTTTCAAGTGAGGCGTGGAGGCTGGCAAGCATGGAGGCTGCCATGTCACCTTTCGACAAGGGCGTCCTTGCCGCCCAGACCGGCATGAGCCGCGACGACAATCCCTATCAGCGTGGAACCCAGGCCTATAGCGACTGGAACGCTGGATATGATTCTGCCGTCGATGCGCGCGAAGCGACCAAGCTGGACGGCGAATAGTTTTTCGAATTGGACTGTCCTCGAATCGGGACAAAAATAGAACAGGCCTGAATTACGTTGTGATAACAGGCTGTTAGAGTCTCTTGCAATTGCGGAACAAAACGTGTACGAATTTCGCACACCACCGGATTGACCGGCTCCATTGACGAACGAGGGGTGCTATATCATGGCTCAGAATGTTTTGCGGCTTGTAGAGGAAAAGACGGTGGACAAATCGAAGGCGCTGGATGCCGCCCTTTCGCAGATCGAGCGTGCTTTCGGCAAAGGCTCGATCATGCGGCTCGGCAAGAACGAGCAAGTGGTCGAGATCGAGACGGTCTCGACCGGCTCGCTGGCGCTCGACATTGCGCTCGGTGTCGGCGGCCTGCCAAAGGGGCGCATCATCGAGATCTACGGGCCGGAAAGCTCGGGCAAGACGACGCTAGCGCTGCACACAGTCGCCGAGGCGCAGAAGAAGGGCGGCATTTGCGCCTTCGTCGACGCCGAGCATGCGCTCGATCCCGTCTATGCGAGGAAGCTCGGGGTCGATCTCGAGAACCTGCTGATATCGCAGCCCGACACCGGCGAGCAGGCTTTGGAGATTTGCGACACGCTGGTTCGTTCGGGCGCGATCGACGTGCTTGTGGTGGATTCGGTCGCCGCGCTCACGCCGCGCGCCGAGATCGAGGGCGAGATGGGCGAGTCGCTGCCCGGCCTGCAGGCGCGCCTGATGAGCCAGGCGCTGCGCAAGTTGACCGCATCGATCTCGCGCTCCAACACCATGGTGATCTTCATCAACCAGATCCGTATGAAGATCGGCGTCATGTATGGGTCGCCCGAGACGACCACCGGCGGTAACGCGCTGAAGTTCTACGCCTCGGTTCGCCTCGACATCCGCCGCATAGGCTCGGTGAAGGACCGCGACGAGGTGATCGGCAACCAGACCCGCGTGAAGGTGGTCAAGAACAAGCTGGCGCCGCCCTTCAAGGTAGTTGAATTCGACATCATGTATGGCGAAGGCGTTTCCAAGACAGGTGAACTGATCGACCTCGGCGTCAAGGCGGGCGTGGTGGAAAAATCCGGCGCCTGGTTCTCCTATAATTCGCAGCGCCTTGGCCAGGGCCGCGAGAACGCCAAGACCTTTCTGCGCGACAATCCCGAACTCGCCAGGGAGATCGAGACAGCGCTTCGCCAGAATGCCGGCCTCATCGCCGAGCGCTTCCTGGAGAATGGCGGTCCCGGCGAGGACGACGCCGCAGAAATGTGAGCCGCTTTCCGCCTCTGCGCGGTATTGCGTTCGGAGGAAGGATCGACCGCCGGCCCTGGTGCCGGCGGTTTTGTTTTCAGGGGCAATGCCGGTAATTTAATTGCCGCTGATCGCTTGCGGCCTTGCGCAGGGGCAGTTTGCGTTTTTCCATCTGCGCAAGCGCTCGCGCCACGGCCCTTCTGCGAAACGATATCAAACCCAGGCGAACTTCGAAATCACGACATTGGGCTGAGGCCGAAGCCCTGCATCAGCCGAGCGGTGGTGAAGTCCGGCCTGCCCGAGGTGAAGATGACGGGATCGGCGCCATGGCAGGCGTTCGGCGTGTTGGCCCCGCTGACCTTGACGAGAGACAGCGCCCGCCGCGCGATCGCCTCGGCCGGATCGATCCAGTCGACCGGCCAGGGCGCGGTCTTGCGCATACGGTTCACCAGGAACGGATAGTGAGTGCAGGCGAGCACGACGATGTCGGTTCGCCGCCCGTCCTGATCGACGAAGCACGGCGCGATCTCGCCACGCACAGCCTCCTCGTCTACGAAGCCTTCGCGCACATAGGTCTCGGCCAGCCCCGCAAGGGTGACGCTGCCGACGAGCCGGACATGGCACCTTGACGCCCATTGCGTGATCAGGTCGCGCGTATATTGGCGCTTCACCGTGCCCGGGGTCGCCAGAACGGAGACCAGCCCCGAGCGCGTACGTTCCGCTGCGGGCTTGATGGCAGGCACTGTGCCGACAAACGGGTGGCCGGGGAAGCGTTCCCTTAATGCCTCGATCACCAGCGTCGAGGCCGTGTTGCAGGCTATGACGGAGATCTCCGGTCTGAACCTGTCGAGCAGCCGGCCGAAAAGATCAAGGATATGCGCCCTGAGCGCCGGCTCCTCCCAATTGCCATAGGGAAAGGCAGCGTCGTCAGCAACATAGACGAATCGCCGATCGGGCATCAGCACGCGCGCTTCGCGCAGCACCGTCAGCCCGCCGATCCCGGAATCGAACATCAGGATCGGCTGCTGCTCTGCATCACTCTCCGTCATTGCGCCTCCTCGGTTGCGGCTCGTTGAGCGCGCTGGATTTCAGTTTTCATGAGAAACACTTCGGTTTCGTCAACATCCCGATCAGGATGTGACCGCCAGGGATGCCGGCTGATTCCGGCCAGATGAAGTCCGAACTTCGCGGAGACGATGGTACGGAGCGTGGTGGGGACGGGGCTTACGGCCTCAGTCACTGCGGTGCGGATGTCGCGAGGTGCGCGGCGCCGCGGTCGTGCCGATATCTTCACTTTTTCCGTGCGCTTCGGCATCCGCCTCGCTTTTTCGCGTCGGATAGCCGCTGCCGCGCGGCTCCTTCGGCGAAAAATAGTCGAGCGAGGCGAGCACGCCGCGCAGCACCTTGATCTCGGCCTCGCTGAAGCCGGGTCTGGTCAATACTGAACGTAGATTGTCGACCATTTTCGGCTTCTTGGCGGCCGGACGGAAATAGCCCCTGACCGAGAGAGCTTCCTCGAGATGGTCGAGGAAGCTGGTGAGATGCTTTTTCTCGGCAGGCACGATCTCGGGCCCTCTGAAGGCCGTGTCGGTTTCCGATCCGAGGCCCGACTTCATCCACTCATAGGCCATCAGCAGCACTGCTTGGGCAATGTTCAGCGAGGCGAACTTCGGGTTGACCGGGAAGGTGACGATCTCATCGGCGCGCGCAATCTCCTCATTATAGAGGCCGAAACGCTCGCGCCCGAACATGATGCCCGTTCGCTCACCCGCCGCGCCGCGCGACCTCAATGCCCGCACCGCCTCGACTGGTCCTCGCACCGGCTTGAAGCCGTCACGCTCGCGCGCGGTTGTCGCGAAGATGAAATTCAGGTCCCCGATCGCCGCCTCGAGGTCGGCAAAGACAGCCGTTCGATCGATGACGTGATCGGCCTTGCTTGCCGCCGCGCGGGCCTTTTCGCTCGGCCAGCCGTCGCGCGGATTGACGAGCCGGAGTTCCTCGAGGCCGAAATTGGCCATGGCGCGCGCCACCATGCCGATATTCTCGCCGAGCTGCGGCTCGACGAGGATGATGACGGGCCTGGCGCCCGGTTGCTGTTCGGTTCGTTCCATCTGCCCCAAGATAGTGCGAATTGCGATGTCGCACGTCCCTGCCATAGAGCCGGAACGAATGAAAGGCGGATACCAGACGAACCGAAGTCAACGAGCTGGCCATCGGTAGCCGGGCGGCGCGGCTCTCCTCGGCATCGTGCCCGACGACTTGCAGCGGCGAGACTCGCCGGGTTTTCGAGCGGAACGAGCCTGGCTTCCTCCGCGAGGTGGATAATTCGTGGCAGGCTTACGGCTGTCCCTGGCCGCCGCCCGATCCGTAAATGTTCCCGGTAGCGAAGCTCGCGTCGGCAGCGGCAAGCTGAACGTAAATGGAGGCGAGCTCCGCAGGTTGCCCTGGCCGCCCCAGAGCCGTTTTCTCGCCGAACTTCTCGTATTTCTCTTCAGGCGCGCCCCCGCTGATTTGCAAGGGCGTCCAGATTGGGCCCGGCGCCACACCGTTGACACGGATACCCTTCGGCCCGAGTTGTTTGGCCAGAGATTTGACGTAGTTCATCGTGGCGGCCTTCGTTTGGGCGTAGTCATAAAGATCAGGCGAGGGATCATAGGCCTGTTCGGATGTCGTGCCGATGATGCAGGAACCAGGCTTGAGGTGCGGCAGCGCGGCCTTGATGATCCAAAACGGTGCGTAGATGTTGGTCTTCATGGTCGCGTCGAAATCTTCCGTGGTGATATCGGCGATGGAAGGCTTCGACTGCTGCCGGCCGGCATTGCACACGACGATGTCGAGGCCTCCGAGCCCCTGCACGGCATCTGCTACCAGCTTCTCGCAAAACGCCTCATCGCGCAGATCACCCGGGATGGGAATGCCTGTCCGGCCGGCCTCACGTATGAGCGCGATCACCTCGCTCGCGTCCGGCTCCTCCGAGGGAAAGTAGTTGATAGCAACGTCCGCGCCTTCGCGCGCATACGCGATGGCGGCTGCTCGGCCCATCCCAGAATCGCCGCCGGTAACCAGCGCCTTCCGGCCGGCCAGGCGGCCAAAGCCGCGATAGCTGGTCTCCCCGTGGTCCGGTCTCGGGTCCATGTCGCGGGCCAGGCCTGGCCAGGGCTGAGTTTGCGCCTTGAACGGCGGTTTCGGATATTTTGAACGCGGGTCGTCCATGGCACGCTCGCTGTTTTGAGTTGGATTTGATTGCGCCTGAGCAAAGCTGCCACTGGCAGCGCTGGCAGCCATTCCGATTCCTGCTGCGCCGATGATCTTTCTGCGGGACAATTCGAAACGACCGCTATTGCTCATGTCCTTGCTCCTGAGCAGGGGGTTGTCGCGCCCGAACAGCGAAGGTCGGCTTTGGTTCCAGCGTTCGATGGGCTGGAGATGGGGCGATGAGTTTCCGGGTCAGCCCCCCGCTCAACGGAGCTGGGACGATGATCGGCCGCCACTTGTGGAGGCGCGGACGCCAGCTCGGTTCACCCTCGCGGCTCAAAGCGGCGCGGCAAAACAGTCAACCGTGCGTCAGGAATTCCGTGATCTCGGCAGCCATTTCGGCCGGCTTTTCATGGAGCAGCCAGTGCCCGCAGCCCGCCAGCCTCCGGATCGTCAGATCCGAGCTGAAGCCTTCAAGCCCGGCCAGGCACGCGGGTAGCAGAGCTTTGTCCTCCTCACCCCACAAGACGAGGTGCGGGCAGGGGACCTTGAGGGCTTCGGCCGGCAGATCGAGGATCGGCGCATTGGCGATCGCCTCTCCGGGGCGTGGCACGGCAAGCGGCGACGCGCGATACCAGTTGAGCATCGCTTCAATGGCACCGGGCCTTTCCCATGCTTCTCGATAGGCCGATCGCTGCGCGTTTCTCATCCAGCCCGTGTCGGAGAATTCGGAGACGAGCTCGAAGAGCAGCCTGAAGCCGTCGGACGAGAGCCGGCTCCCGGCGTCCAGCGTCCTGAGCCGGTTGATATACTGGCTCGCCAGACGCTGCTCGGCATTGTGAAGGATCGCTTGTTGAAACGGGACGGGGTGGACGCCGTTGGCGACGACGAGATGCGTCAGCCGTTCAGGGTGCTCGAAGCAATAAGCGTAGGCGACTGATGCGCCCCAGTCGTGGCCTGCCAGCACGAAGGGGCGGTCCGGGGAGAGGTGGTCGGCAAGCGCCGCCAGGTCGCCCACCAGCTTTCCCACCCGGTAAGCGTCCACGTCTTCGGGTTTCGATGAAAGGTTGTAGCCGCGCTGGTCAGGTGCGACGAGGTGGTATGATGAAGCGAGCGCCAGCATCACTGCCGACCATGCCGCCCAGTATTCCGGGAAGCCATGCAGACAGATCACGAGCGGATGCTCGGGGCTGCCGCAGGACGCGTAGTTGATCTCGATCTCGCCTGTTTCAAATGTCGCAAAACGCATGGCCGAACAGACTTTCCGTGCTGCAAACCGCCGCCACGCAGGTGTTCTGGGGCTGTGCGACAAGAACGCTCGAATACCCGCTTAGTGTCCCGATTCTGACGGCGTGAATATGGCCACGGGCGGCGTTTGCGCGCCCCGACATGCTTTGATAAGAGGAGCCCGAATCCCTTAGCGCCGCTCGGCGCTCCCCCCATTAGCGAGGCATCTCCCATGGCGAAGATCAAGGTGGAAAATCCCGTTGTCGAGCTCGACGGCGACGAGATGACCCGCATCATCTGGCAGCTCATCAAGGACAAGCTGATCCATCCCTATCTCGATGTCGATCTTCGCTATTTCGACCTCGGCATGGAGCATCGCGACGCCACCGACGATCAGGTGACGATCGATGCGGCAAATGCCATCAAGGAGGTCGGCGTCGGCGTGAAATGCGCGACGATCACACCTGACGAAGCGCGCGTGAAAGAGTTCGGCCTGAAGAAGATGTGGAAGTCGCCGAACGGCACCATCCGCAACATCCTGGGTGGTGTGATCTTCCGCGAGCCGATCATCTGCAAGAACGTGCCCCGGCTGGTTCCCGGCTGGACCAAGCCGATCATCGTCGGCCGCCATGCCTTTGGCGACCAGTATCGCGCGACCGACTTCAAGTTCCCCGGCAAAGGCAAGCTGTCGATCAAGTTCGTCGGCGAGGACGGCCAGACCATCGAACACGACGTGTTCGATGCGCCGGGCAGCGGCGTGGCGCTCGCCATGTACAACCTCGACGAATCGATCCGCGATTTCGCCCACGCTTCGTTCAACTACGCGCTCGACCGCGGCGTGCCTTGTTACCTCTCGACCAAGAACACCATCCTGAAAGCCTATGACGGCCGCTTCAAGGACATCTTCCAGGAGGTCTTCGACAAGGAATTCGCTGACAAGTTCAAGGAGAAGAAGCTCTGGTACGAGCACCGGCTGATCGACGACATGGTGGCTTCCGCACTGAAGTGGTCGGGCGGCTATGTCTGGGCCTGCAAGAACTATGACGGCGACGTGCAGTCGGACATCGTCGCGCAGGGCTTCGGCTCGCTCGGCCTGATGACCTCCGTGCTGCTGACGCCGGACGGCAGGACGGTCGAGGCCGAGGCCGCGCACGGTACGGTCACGCGCCACTATCGCCAGCACCAGAAGGGCGAGGAGACCTCGACAAACTCGATCGCCTCGATCTTCGCCTGGACCCGCGGCCTCGCCCACCGCGCCAAGCTCGACGACAACGCCGCTCTGAAGAAGTTCGCCGATACGCTGGAGAAGGTCTGCGTGCAGACAGTCGAGAGCGGTTTTATGACGAAGGACCTCGCTTTGCTGATCGGTCCCGACCAGCCCTGGCTGTCGACCACCGGCTTCCTCGACAAGATTGACGAGAACCTGCAGAAGGCGATGGGGTGACGCAACAGCGCAGATGTCGCCTCCCTCTGATCGCGACGTACTGACGATAAAGCGCATCGTGCGGGTCAATCATGCCGGCGAGTTCGGCGCGATCCGCATCTATTCGGCCCAGATTTTGGTGGCCAGATGGCTGTGCCCGGACACTGTGCCCAAGCTGAGCGAGATGCTTGGGCACGAGCGGGAGCACTGCAAACTTTTCTTCGCCGCGATGCCGGCGCGCGGCTCCCGGCCGTGTCACGTCATGCAGTTCTGGAGCTGGGGCGGCTGGCTGCTTGGATTCCTTACTGCGCTGATGGGGCGGCAAGGCGTGTGGGCGTGCACGGCTGCGGTTGAACAGACTGTCCATCATCATCTGGACGACCAGATGTTCTTCCTGAACGTGCGGGATCCGGACCTTCACAGCTTGATCGAAAGCATCCGCGCAGAGGAACTCGCCCATCTGCAACATGCCGAGCAGCATTTGGCAAAAGGCAGCAGGGTCCACGGCTTTTTGCGTGCGATGATAGGCGTCGCTACCGGGGTGCTGATCTGGCTCTCCACATGGGGAGATTCATCGAGAATGGCGCGCGCCTTAAGGCAGGCCAGGTTGAGCGCATGAGTCAGGCGGACCTCTCCAAGCCGATACTCTACGGAGCGGACTACAGCGTTTACGTGCGTATCGCCCGGCTCGTGCTGGTCGAGAAGCAGGTCGACTACGAGCTGGTTCCGGTGGACGTTTTCGCCGAGGGCGGGCCGCCTGCGCAGTATCTGGAGCGGCAGCCATTCGGTCGCATTCCGGCTTTCGAGCATGATGGCTTCCGCATCTATGAGACGGCGGCCATCACCCGGTATGTCGACGAGGCCTTTCCTGGGCCAACCTTGCAGCCGGCGGAGCCATGCCCGCGCGCTCTGATGAATCAGATCCTCGGCATTGTCGATTCATATGCCTATCGAACCCTGGTCTGGGATCTCTATGTCGAGACCGTCTCCAAGCCGAGGGACGGCGGCAAGACTGACGAGGCGCGAGTAGCTCGCGCCTTGCCGGTGGCCGAGACCTGCCTTGCTGAATTGGCGCGGTTGAAACGACATGGCGAGTGGCTGCTCGGCGATGCGGTCACTCTTGCCGACCTGTACTTGGCGCCGGTCTTCGGCTATTTCGAAAAGGCTGCGATGGCCGCCCCGATGCTGGCGCGCCACCCGGCTCTTGCTGCGTGGTGGGAACGCGTCAAAGGGCGGGAAAGTATCCGCACAACCGAGCCCACCATCTGACCGTCCGCAGCTACCCTATTTGCGACGGGTCCTCGTCATCGTCGCGCTGTCGCATGCCAGCCAGGTTGTCGTCCTGCCCAGCGGCCCGCTGGCGCGCGACGTCCTCGATGGCGTTGCCGATCTCGGGCTTCTGTTCCATCAGGTTGTGCAAATCGGCACTATCCAGCACGAGCAGCTTTGTCCTGGTGACGGCGCGCACGGTCGCGGAGCGTTTCGTTCGCTTCAACAACGCCATCTCGCCGAAGAAATGGCCTTCCCCAAGCTGAACCGGCTGGTGGGGAATCTCGACGGTGACCGCGCCGGACGCGATGAAGTACATGCTTTGTGCCAGATCACCCTTGCGCACGATCACTTCGCCGGCCTCGACCGACATCGAATTCAGATTGCGCATGATCTCCAGGATCTCGGCGGCGGATAGCGTGTTGAACAGCGGAACGCGCGCCACCATGCTCCAGGTGACGACGAAGTCTCGGCGCTGGATGACCTGGGCGAACGAGCTTGCGAGGATGCCGATCGGCAAGGAGAGCATGAACAGGCCGAGCACGGCCGTCACCGATGCGATCACCTTGCCTGCCACTGTGATCGGCACCACGTCGCCATAGCCCACGGTCGCTAGTGTGATCACCGCCCAGTAGAGCGCCTCGGGGATTGTGCCGAACTTGTCCGGCTGCGCGTCGCGTTCGGCCCAGTGCATGAAGTCCGCCCCGATCAGCGCAACTCCGACAAGAAACATCAGGCAGGTGAGGAGCGACTTCCGTTCGCTGTGTATTGCCTCGACCAGCGAACGCATCCCGGGCGAATAGCGCGTGAGCTTGAGGAAGCGCAGCAGGCGCAACGTGAGCAGCACACGCACATCGATGGCGCCAAGCCAGGCAAGGTAGAACGGCGCGATCGCCAAAAGGTCTATCAGGGCGCCGGGCGTGACCACATATTTGAGACGCGCATGCCAGGGCGTCAGATCGCGGTAGGGTGGGTCCTCTACCGCGCTCCAGACGCGCAACACATATTCGAGCGTGAAACAGAACACCACCACGATCTCGGTCGCTAGGAACGGCCACCGCAAATCGGCTGCGATCTCGGGCACGGATTGCAGCACCGCCGCCGCGACGGTGATCAGAATCAGCGCGATGATCGCCTTCTGCAGCGCCAGGCCGAGCGGCCGGGTCGTCCCATTGTCGAATAGATTGTAGGTTGCCTGCCGCGCTGTCCGCGACAGGAGAAGCTTCAGCAGGCTGGCGGGCTTGGCGCGCCGGCGCGATTTCTTATCGGGCGCGGCGTCGTCCATGGTTCGGTTCCCGTCAGGCCTCCGTGAGCGCCGCCTTCACCGCGGCGATCGCGTCGGCAGCCTTGGCCCCGTCGGGGCCTCCGGCCTGAGCCATATCCGGCCGGCCGCCGCCGCCTTGGCCGCCAAGGGCGGCAGAGGCCTTGCGCACGAGCTCGACGGCACTGAAACGCTGGGTGAGGTCGTCGGTGACGCCGACCACGACGCTCGCCTTGCCATCCTCGCCGGATCCGATGAAGACGACGACGCCTGAGCCTAGGCTCTTCTTGCCTTCGTCGGCAAGGGGCTTCAGGTCCTTCGGCGACACCCCGCTCACTGTTCGACCGATGAAGCCGACGCCGGCCACCGTCTCGGAGCCGTTGCCGGCAGCAGCCGCAGAGCCTCCGCCGAGTGCCAGCTTCTTCCTGGCTTCGGAAAGCTCGCGCTCGAGCTTGCGACGCTCCTCGACCAAGGCTTCGACCCGCGCCGGCGCGTCTGCAGGCGATACTTTCAGGGCGGCTGCCACGGCCTTCAGGCGCCTGTCTTGCTCGTCGAGATATAGACGCGCGTCCTCGCCGGTGAGCGCCTCGATACGGCGCACGCCGGCCGCGACCGCACCTTCGGAGACAAGCCGAACCAGCCCGATATCGCCCGTGGCCCGGACATGCGTGCCGCCGCAAAGCTCGACCGAATAGGGCTTGCCGCTCTTGTCGCCGTGAAGAGCGGTTCCCATCGAAACGACACGAACCTCGTCGCCATACTTCTCGCCGAACAGCGCCATAGCTCCCTCGGCAATCGCATCGTCGACCGACATCAGGCGGGTCGTTACCGGTGCGTTCTGCACCACGATCTCGTTGGCGTAGCGTTCAATCCTCTCCAGTTCCTCGGTCGAGATCGGCTTGGGGTGCGAGAAGTCGAACCGCAGCCGCTCCGGTGCGACGAGCGAGCCCTTCTGTGCGACATGGCTGCCGAGCACCTCACGCAGCGCCTCATGGATGAGATGCGTGGCAGAATGGTTCGAGCGCAGCCGCGTGCGGCGTCCATGCGCGACCTTGAGCTCCACCGGCACGCCGTGCTTCAGCGTACCCTTCGTCAGTTTGCCGAAATGCACGAAGAGCCCGTCCGCCTTCTTCTGCGTGTCGGTGACCGAAAAGGAAAACCCGTCGCCAGAAATGATGCCCGTGTCGCCCATCTGGCCGCCGGACTCGCCATAGAACGGCGTCTGGTTGACGATCACCGCAAGCTCGTGGCCCTCTTGCGCTTCACCTTCCTGCCGACCGTCCTTGACCAGCGCCAGCACGACGCCTTCCGCCTGCTCGGTGTCGTAGCCGAGGAACTCGGTTGCACCGGCGCTGTCGCGGATCGCGAACCAGACGGCCTCGGTCGCGGCCTCGCCGGAGCCCGCCCAGCTCGCGCGGGCCTCGGCCTTCTGGCGCTCCATCGCGGCATTGAAGCCTTGCGTGTCGACACTGATACCACGCTGGCGCAGCGCATCCTGCGTGAGGTCGAGCGGGAAGCCATAGGTGTCGTAGAGCTTGAAGGCTGTTTCGCCGTCGAGCCGGTCACCGCTGCCGAGCTTGTCGGTCGCCTCGGAAAGCAGGCTGAGGCCGCGCGCCAGCGTCTTGCGGAAGCGGGTTTCCTCGAGCTTCAACGTCTCGGTGATCAGCGCCTCGCCGCGCACCAGCTCGGGGTAGGCCTGGCCCATCTCGCGCAGCAGCGCCGGTACCAGCTTCCACATCAGCGGGTCGGTCGCGCCGAGCAGCTGCGCGTGGCGCATGGCGCGGCGCATGATGCGGCGCAGCACATAGCCGCGGCCCTCGTTCGACGGCAGGACGCCGTCGGCGATCAGAAAACTCGCGGCGCGCAGATGGTCGGCAATGACGCGATGGCTGGGCTTGTTCTTGCCTTCGGCCTTGGTGCCGGTCGCCTCTTCCGACGCGCGGATCAGCGCCTGAAACAAGTCGATGTCATAGTTGTCGTGCACGCCCTGCAGGACCGCGGCGATGCGCTCCAACCCCATGCCGGTGTCGATCGAGGGCCGCGGCAAGGGCACGCGCTCCTCCTTCGTCACCTGTTCGAACTGCATGAAGACCAGGTTCCAGATCTCGATGAAGCGGTCGCCGTCCTCGTCGGCGCTTCCGGGCGGACCGCCGGGAATGCCTTCGCCGTGATCGTAGAAGATCTCGGAGCAAGGCCCGCAGGGGCCGGTATCACCCATGGCCCAGAAATTGTCGCTGGTCGCGATGCGAATGATGCGCTGGTCGGGCAGCCCGGCGATCTTCTTCCAATAGGAAGCGGCATCGTCGTCCGTGTGGTAGACGGTGACCGTCAGCCGATCCTTCGGGAGGCCGAATTCCTTCGTGATCAGGTTCCAGGCAAGCTCGATCGCGCGCTCCTTGAAATAGTCGCCGAACGAGAAGTTGCCGAGCATCTCGAAGAAGGTGTGGTGGCGCGCGGTGTAGCCGACATTGTCGAGGTCGTTGTGCTTGCCGCCGGCGCGCACGCATTTCTGCGACGTGGCCGCGCGCGAATAGGGGCGCGTCTCCAGGCCGGTGAAGACGTTCTTGAACTGCACCATGCCGGCATTGGTGAACATCAACGTCGGGTCGTTGCGCGGCACGAGCGGGCTCGAGGCCACGGCCTCGTGTCCGTTCTTCTTGAAATAGTCGAGAAACGCCGACCGGATTTCGTTTACGCCGCTCATGAACCTGCCTTCGAGAAATGCCGCCACCGGCAAAGGAAATGGCCTTGTAAACGCGCCATTTTAGCCTGTCCAGAATGCCCGGTATACGTCCCGAGCTTATCCTTTGCCGTGCCAGGCTGCTTCGAGCGCGCGGTTGCCGCACATCTGAGGAGGCAAGGTAAGTTGGCCTCGTCCGACTGTCGGCGAGCCCGGCCGTCGGCGGAACCGGCCACAAAAGCCGCGCGTTGTGGCTGGTCACGGTAATAGGAGCAGATCATGCCAGCGGTGTCCAAGGCTCAGCAGAAGGCGGCGGGGGCGGCGCTCGCCGCAAAGCGCGGCGAGATCAAGGAGAGCGAGCTCGTCGGCGCTTCGAAGGAGATGTACGAATCCATGAGCGAGGATCAGCTCGAGGAATTCGCCTCCACCAAGCGCGAGAAGTTGCCTGACAAGAAGTCGAACTGACGCGTCGGGCTCCATATTGGAGCGCCAGCTGGCGGTCGCCAAACCGGCAGTAATGCGGTGGGCGAGGGCGCTCTTCAATGCCGGCGCTGCGGCGCTTTCGACCTCGGCAAGAAACGGAATGCGGGATCCGGCGAGGCTGCCTAGTTTCGGAGCAAACGAAGCAAGGAGTGTCGCCATGACTGCCGAACTGGACCGCATTGGCCCGGACTGGGCCGCCATAACCAGCGAGCTCGACGAATTCGGCGTGGCGACGACGGGCCCGCTGCTGAGCCGGAAGGACTGCCTCGAGCTTCGTTCGCTCTACGACCGCGACGATCGCTTTCGCAGCAGGATCGTCATGCAGCGCCACGGCTTCGGCGCCGGCGAGTACAAATATTTCGCCAATCCGCTGCCGCCGGCCATCGCGAAGCTGCGAACCACCTTTTACCGGCAACTCGCGCCGCTGGCGAACGAGTGGAACCGGCGCATGGGGATCGACCGGCGCTTTCCGGACAGTCTCGAGGCCTTCCTTGCCGAATGTCACGCGGACGGGCAACAGAAGCCGACGCCGCTGCTCCTGAGATACAGGGCCGGCGACTACAACTGCCTGCATCAGGACGTCTATGGGAAGCACCTGTTCCCGGTGCAACTCGTGATCCTGCTGAGCGACCCCGGCAGCGAGTTCGACGGGGGCGAGTTCGTGCTGACCGAGCAGCGGCCGCGCATGCAATCACGAGCGGAGGTCGTGCCGCTCAGGATGGGCCATGGCGCGCTGTTTGCCGTAAATGACCGCCCGAAGGAAGGCACGCGCGGCGACTACCGGGTGAAGATGCGTCACGGAGTGAGCCGCCTTCGCAGCGGCGAACGTTTCACGCTAGGCATCATCTTCCACGACGCGGCGTGAGCAGGGGCGAATATTGCGAAACTGAGCAATCGTGCTGTTCGTCCATTCGGGAGTGATGATGGCGCACTTGCCGGAAGACCCGCGGAGGTTCGACTGAAGGCGTGGCAGGACGTCTGAGAAAAGGGCGACGCCAGCAGATTGGCTTTGCGAATAGCTGAACTTATTGACAGGCGGCTGCCGATCCTCTAGAGCCACCCCCGACGCCGGGCCGAGAGGTCCGGTGTTTGTTTTGACGTGTCCCGTGGGTTTTCCGCAATGCGTGCGTGGGAAACCCTGTCAGGCCTCGAAAACGGGGGCCAGAGGAGGGCGCGTTTCCTCTCCCGGAGCTTCAAGTTCCGGGAATAACTTTTTGAAAGGGAAATGCGATGAGCAAGCGCGAATCCGCGAAATACAAACTCGACCGCCGTCTTGGCGAAAACGTCTGGGGCCGCCCGAAGTCTCCGGTCAATCGGCGCGAATACGGCCCCGGCCAGCACGGCCAGCGCCGCAAGGGCAAGCTGTCCGACTTCGGCCTGCAGCTCCGCGCCAAGCAGAAGCTGAAGGGCCATTACGGCGACATTTCCGAAAAGCAGTTCCGCAAGACGTACGAGGAGGCCAACCGCCGCCGCGGTGACACTTCCGAGAACCTGATCGGTCTCCTGGAATCGCGCCTGGACGCGGTCGTCTATCGCGCCAAGTTTGTGCCGACGATCTTTGCCGCGCGCCAGTTCGTCAACCATGGCCACATCAACGTCAACGGCAAGCGGGTCAATATCGGCTCCTACCGCTGCAAGGCAGGCGACGTGATCGAGGTGCGCGAGAAGTCGAAGCAGCTCGTTTCCGTGCTGGAAGCTGTGCAACTCGCCGAGCGCGACGTGCCGGACTATATCGAGGTCGACCACAACAAGATGGTCGCCACCTTCGCCCGCATCCCCGGCCTCGCTGACGTGCCGTTCGCGGTGCAGATGGAACCGAACCTTGTGGTCGAATTTTATTCTCGCTAATTCGATTGCGACTCGATCTCAAAAGGCCGCGCCAGTTGCGCGGCCTTTTCTTTTGTGTGCTAGGAACTAATACCAACAGAATAGACCTTGATCGTTGGCGCTGCCCCTCATCCGGCTGCCGCCACCTTCTCCCTGTAAACGGGGAGAAGACGGCCGACCGCGATGACGGCGCCTCTTCTGCTACCTTGGCGATTGGCGAAACCAAAGCGGCAGTCGTCCCTCTCCCCGTTTACGGGGAGAGATCCTATGGGGGCGACGACGAGAGGGGCTACCATCGTTTTGCCAAAACAAGCGATGGAGCGTCCCATGAAGCGGAACGATTTGAGCCGATCTCTCGTCGTCTTCGAGCAGCATAGCA
>NZ_JAWRCU010000036.1:0-17332 GCF_033542235.1 Mesorhizobium sp. BAC0120
CGCCCGAAAGCTACTGATCTTCGCCAATGCCGTCGTCGAGCGCGGCACTCCATGGATAAGAAAAGCACCCCAACAGCATCTCGCCCGCTAATGGTTGCGCTTCTCCCACAAGGGGAGAAGGGGGAGCGCTGCATATACGCCTCCGCCAGTCTCCAACGTCGGCAATTTGCGGCGAACTAAAAGCCAAGCTCCCCCTTCGCCCCCTGTGGGAGAAGGTGGCTCGGCGCGCAGCGCCGAGACGGATGAGGGGTGAGATCGCCGACGCGGTCGACATGGCCCTTGAGCACGTCCCCGCGCTTCACGGGACCTACGCCGGCGGGCGTACCCGACATGATGAGGTCGCCCGGCGCCAGCCGGAACAGGCCTGAAAGATATGCGATCATCTCTGGCACTTTCCAGATTAGCTGGCTGAGATCGCCGGTTTGCCGGCGCTCGCCGTTCACATCGAGCCAGACCGCGCCTGCAGCAGGGTGGCCGATCTCGCTCGCAGGTCTCAGTTGCGAGCATGGCGCCGACGCCTCGAAGGCCTTCCCCACCTCCCAGGGGCGGCCCATGTCCTTGGCCTTGCCCTGCAGGTCGCGGCGCGTCATGTCGAGGCCGACAGCGTAGCCGAAGACGCAATCCAGCGCCTTCTCCACTGGGATGTCGACGCCGCCGCTCTTCAGCGCCACCACCATCTCGATCTCATGATGCACGTCGTTCGTGGCGGACGGGTAGGGGAATTCGCCCGTAAGCACGAGGTTGTCGGGGTTCTTCTGGAAGAAGAAGGGCGGCTCCTTGTTGGGATCGTGCCCCATTTCAACGGCATGGGCGGCGTAGTTGCGGCCAACGCAATAGATCCGGTGTACGGGAAACAGCTTGTTCGATCCAGCGACCGGAAGCGCCGTGATCGGGGCCGGCTCAAAGACATAGCCGGCATCACTCTGCAAATTCATTGCCTCGCTCCCGGGCTGACTATAACTCGACCCTGGTTTCTTCACGTATCGACTGAAGCACCCTTTCCTGCAACTCCAGCACCTCGCGATCGCGCTGTGCCCCAGCGGGCCTCGGCCTGGCAAAGGGGACGGCGATGCATTCCTTGATGCGACCGGGGTTGAGACCCATGACGAAGACCCGGTCGGAAAGGTAGACGGCCTCTTCGACATCATGCGTGACGAAGATGACGGTGAGCCTGTGCTCTTGCCAGATCTGCATGAGCAGCTCCTGCATCTGCCCGCGCGTCAGCGCGTCGAGAGCCCCAAACGGCTCGTCCATGAGCAGCATCTTCGGCCGGTAGGAAAGCGCACGTGCGATCGCAACGCGCTGCTTCATGCCGCCCGAAAGCTGGCTCGGAAAGCTGTCTGCGAAAGGGGCGAGTTTCACGAGATCGAGATGACGCGCTGCTATGTCGGAAATTTCCTTCGGATCGGTTCCGGCCTCCCGCAAGGCGAACTCGACATTCTTCTTCGCCGTTAGCCAGGGCAGCAAAGTGTAGGACTGGAACACGACGCCGCGATCGAGCCCCGGTCCCTTGATCGGGATCCCGTCAACGAGGACCTCGCCCTCGTCGAATGTCTGCAGGCCGGCCACGATCGACAGCAGGGTGCTCTTGCCGCAGCCCGAGGCGCCGACCAGCGAGACGAATTCGTTGTCCGCCACTTCGATATTGATATCGGAGAGCGCCTTGACCGTGGAACGGGCCGTCGAGAATGATTTGTGCAGATGCGAGATGCTGAGTTTGGGCTGCGTCTGCATCTAAGCTTTGCTCTCATATTTGAAGAACTGCCGGCCAAGGAAGCGCATGATCTGATCGGTCGCGAGGCCGAGTACGCCAAGCACCAGGATGTATCCGATCGCCATGTCGGTCTGCAGGTAGCGCTGAGCGACCGTGATGCGGAATCCCAGCCCCGAATTCGCGGCGACAAGCTCGGCGAGCGTTACCCAGGTCCATGCCCAGCCGAGCGAGATGCGCAGCGTGTCCCAGATCTGCGGCATGGCCGAGGGAACGACGATGCGCATCAGGACGCGGAAATCGCTCATGCCCAGGGTCCGGCCGAAGCCGATGAAATCGGGTGGCACGCGCTTGATGTTGTCCTTGAACATCAGCGCCTGCTGGAAATAGGTGCCGATCCAAATGATCAGGAATTTTTGCGCGTCGCTGGTTCCGCTCCAAAGGATAGTGAGCGGCACGAAGGCCACGACCGGCATGTAGCGGACGAAGTCGAGGAAGGGCTCTATCGCGGCTTCCCAGAACCGATATGCGCCGATCAGGATCGCCGTCGCCAGTGCCATGACGGACGCGATCAGGAAGCCGATCGTGATGCGGTAGACGCTGTTGCCGACATCGCTCGCCAGCGTTCCGTCGGCGGCCAGCTTGCCGAGCCGGGCAAGGACGGCGGCCGGCGAGGGGAGGAAGATGGGCTTCAGCAGTCCGACCCCGGTGACCAGAAGCCAGAGCGCAAGCAGGAGCAGAAACGCGCATGCGGAAATGAAGATATATGTCGACGGTGAGAAGTCGGCACTCATGCTGAAGATGGACTTGCGGCTGCTGAAGCGAGTTTGCCGCGGCTCTGCTCTCTTGTCGGTCTGAACGGTCATCGTGATCCTGGTCATTGTGCAGGCCCAAAGCCGCAACCCCACAGGATCGCGCAGCTCCGACGCAGAATTCTCATGAGCCTGGAACCATTCATAGCGGGCAAATGCGCGGGCCCCGGACGCCAGCCGCTCATAGGGCGCACGCGACAGATAGGCAATCGAACGAGGCTGGTCGCGTTCGGCCCGCCTCGTTCGCTCAGACCTTACTTGCCTTGCGCCACGCTCGCGTCGATCGCCTGCTCGTAAGGGATGTCCTTGTCGATCAATTTCGCCGCTGTCGCGGCCTTGACGATGGCCGGATAGGTCTCCGACTTGAAGACCCCGTTGAGCGCTTCCTGGCTCTCGCTCACGGAATAGTACTGGACGCCGTCGAATGCCGTCGCGAGCTCGTCAGGAGAGGCGCCGACGCCCTTGGCGATGATGGCGCGCCCTTCTTCGGTGTGGGCACGATAATATTCCAGCGCCTGATCCCAACTCTTGAGGACTGCCTGGACCTGCCCGGGCTTGTTCTTCAGGACATCGTCCGGAATGACCAGAACGTCGCTGATCAGCCCGCGCGCCTCGCCGGCCTCGGCCAGCACCTTGATCGACTTGTCGGCTGCTACCGCCGCGGAGATATAGGGTTCGTAGGTCACGGCGGCGGGCACGGTGCCGGAAATGATTGCCGTGCCCGCATTGGCCGCCGGCATGGGCAGGGCGCCGACATCGTCGATCGTCATGCCGTTCTTCTCGAGGATGTAGTTCAAGAGAAGGTCGCTGGTCGAACCTTTCTCGAAGGCAACCTGCTTGCCTTTGAGATCGGCGACGGTCTTGACCTGGTCATTGACCAGGATCGCGTCGGCCTTGGTGCTGGCGTCCAGCAAAAGCACACCCTTGAGCGGGACGCCGGCTTGCACCTTGGCCAGGAGCTGCTGGATCGACTCGTTGTCACCCTCGAGCTGGCCGGCGGCCACGGCCGCGCCCATGTCCTTATCCTCGACGAAGTTGACGAGTTCCACGCCTTCAAGGCCGTTTGCTTTGAAGAAGCCCTTTTCCTGCGCGATGAACCACATGCCATAGCCAAGCCATGGCTGAACCGCGAGCTTGAAGACGCCCGGCTCGACCGGCAGGTCCTCAGCGAGTGCCGGCCGGACGACGGCAGACGATTCGGCCGCGAGAGCAAGCGCTGCGGCCGCGCAGAAGAGATACTTTCCAATGCTTCCCATAGTTAGGTCCTTGTTCCCGTGATGGTTGCCCCTGCCGCGCCGACAGCCGGTAACTGCTCAGATTAGTTTCTGCTGGATCGGCCGGCCCTTGCCGAAGCGATTTGCCTCAGCAAATTCAGTGTAATCCTTCCCACGTCGTTCATGCCGCCCTGGGGCAGCGCACCGCACCAGGCGACTGAGCTTGCGGAGAAGATCAGCCCTCCGGAGGCGAGATGTCGCAGCGTCATCTCGGCTGAGCGGCGTGCTTCGCGTTCGCTGTCGCCGCCTTCATACCAGCGGGTCGCGTCATGCACGAAGCTCTCGGGAAAGCCGGTCGCGCGAGCGACGACGATCGTATCCGGCGACGTGCCGAGATGGGGATCGGTTGCATCCACCTCATAACCCGCTGCCGCGCCGAGAACTATCCCTTCCGTGCCGAACGTCGCTTCCGATACGCCCTCGAACAGCCAGGCGGCCGACGGCTCGTAGCTTTCCGCAGTCCGCGTGAACGGCCGGGCGCCGTCGAAGCCCATGAGCGAAATTGCGCCGCCGATCAGGGAGAACTCGCCGCGCCCGCTTGCCCGCAGATGTCCGCCGGGCTCGTTGGTGATCGAAAGCGACTGCTCCGCGATCGGCCCGTCCCAGGTACGGCCTGCCTCGAGCGGTGAGCGACGCAGCTCCATCAGGTCGTCCCTGAATGCGACCTTCCCGGCAAAGCCGTTTCCGCCGAGATATGCGATGCTGCCGCCTCGGGACGCGAAGCGGCGCAACGCATCCTCCATCTCGACCGACATATATTCGGGATGGCTACCGGTCACGACCGCGGCATAGCCCTCAAGCCCGGCAAGACCGCGCTCGTGCAGGCAGTGGTCCGTGATGAGATCGAAGGCGATACCGTTCTCGTGGCAGAAGCGGAGGAAATTGAGGTCGACCGGCAGGTTGTGCGGGCATCCGCAGAGCGGATAGTTGTAGTCGTCGCGCAGCGTTGCCTTCGGCTTCCTGTAGGATGCGATCGAAACGCCGCTGACGTCGCTGTGATAGTCGTAGAGCGACTTCAAATTGTTGTCGATGGCGAAGAGGTGGCCACGATCCTCGCACTTCCACTCATAGAGATGCGCTGGCAGGAATTCGTCGGCATAGGCGAGATAGGTGGCGGTAGGCACGAGGAACAGCAGCGGCGCGCGCGGTTTGGCCGAAACGACGAAGAAGACAATGCGCTCCGACCCCCCGTCATATTCGACGTCGAAGGCGTAGATCCCCGGCTCGGCCTCGGCAGGCAGCTCGACGCTGTGAGAAGCCGGCCATTCCAGCGGTCCCATGTCGTCATCGTGGCAATGCACGGCGTCATAGTGGAACGGGACCAGCCGAGGATCGAAACTGGTGCCGTCCCAGCGCCGCGAGGTCATGCAGAAGGCCGGCTGGTTGACGGGTTCCAGCAAGAGTTTCAGGCTTCCGGCGGAAGCGATGGGGCCGGCTGGAAGGAGGGTGGGAAATGTCCAGGGGATGGGTCCCGAACCCGTCAGCAATGAGACGGCGGCGAATTTAGCATTCAGGGTCGGGAGGTTCGCAATTCCGCTTGCCCCGAACAGCAAATCCTGCGACGGCCGTTGCCAGGGAATCTCGAAGTGACGATGCAGTCGAAACGGAGCAAGCAGGTCGTAGGATTCGACCAGAAGGGACAGGCCTCTAACTGACGCTCGAACTTCGACCCGCAGC
Source organism: Mesorhizobium sp. BAC0120 (assembly GCF_033542235.1). Classification (NCBI taxonomy): domain Bacteria; kingdom Pseudomonadati; phylum Pseudomonadota; class Alphaproteobacteria; order Hyphomicrobiales; family Phyllobacteriaceae; genus Mesorhizobium; species Mesorhizobium sp. BAC0120. The sequence goes on from NZ_JAWRCU010000036.1 coordinate 5,475, forward strand.
CACTTGCGAGCCGGGATGGCTTCGCCATCAAGCTGCTTCTTGCCGTCATACGCGAAAGCCAGCCGACCGTCGCGCAAGGCAAGGCGGAAGGTATCCGTTTCCACGATCGTGCGATCGCCTTCGTTGCGTGTCAGATAGATCTCGAAAGAGATGCCTTCGATCGAATCCGGCTTGGCAAGCTCCTCAGCGGCAACCCTGAGAAACGAGCCGTGGTCGAAAGTCCGGTCAGCCGGCTGCTCGGCAGTCGGGTCGATGCGCCAGCCCGTGTCGACAGGCTGCGGCTTGTCCAGTCGGACAATCCTGACATCTTTGATGTCCACCGATGAGGACAAATGGAGGTTGACCGTCGTGCCCGGATCCGCGTGCCAAGGCACGGTATAGCCGGCTACCGCCATCGCATCGTGATTGACTGCGCGCTTCATTGAGATGGGCGTGTTTGCGCGATGGCTGGAACGTCCGGCCTCCGCGGCGGCAAATTCGGCACTCTCATACCCCTGATTTTTTTAATTTCAATTTATCGAAGCCATTTCTTGGGGGTATATACCCCCAACGGGGTATGATCTGTGACAAATGCGGTTTTCGGCTGCCTTGCGCGCGCCATCGAAGCCATCGGCAGGCATGAATTCTACCCGGCGATGACGGAGTATCTCCGGCGCTGCCTAGATTATGACAATGTGATCGTAATCGTCTTCACCGGCACCAGCGTTCCGGACGTTCTCTACAAGCGCATCTATGGGCCGGACGTCTTTCGCTACATCGCCGAGCAATATCTGCCTGCCGCATATCTGCTCGACCCGATTTACCATTTTCATCTCAGGCGCGGGAAAGCAGGGCTCTACCGCCTGCTCGATGTCGCGCCAGACCAGTTTCGCCGGAGCCGCTATTTCAAGTGGTATTATGGCCGCATCGGCATCACCGACGAGATATCGGTGGTGCTGCCGGTCGGCGAGAACACGACGATCACCATCTCCATGGGTAAGGACGGCACCTCGGGTCATGCCTTCTCGCAGAAGGCGGAGGAATTCCTGCGCCAGCATGAACCCGTCATCATGTCGCTCATCGGTGCGCATTGGGTTGCCTCCGGCACGCTGGCCACGGCCAAAGCACATCAAACGTCGATCACCGACAGCCTGATCGCTGCGGTGCGGACCTGCCACAAGGTGGTTCTCAGTCCGCGCCAGGCGGAAACGGCACTTCTCATTTTGCAGGGCCATTCGTCGCCTTCCATCGGGCTGCATCTCGGCGTCAGTCCGCAAACGGTGAAGGTCTTTCGCAAACAGCTCTACCGCAAATGCGGCATCTCTTCTCAGGCAGAACTCTTCGCGCTTATGATGCCAATCCTCGAGCGAACAAGAGGTGCGCCGTTTGAGGGCTGAAGTTGTAAAACGGTTCTGGACATGGTCGCTGCTGTTCCACACCCTGCTATGGGTGGCACTCTCAGTGGGGGCCTACGTGACCGCGGGGCCCTACAAATTCGCAAGCTGCTGGCCGATCATTCCGGCCTATATACCGCCTCTCGGTTTGCTGTTTCTCGCAATTGCTGCGTACAGCTCGATAGTCCTGCTGGTGTCGGCTTTTCGGCGGAAGCTCCGTGGCACTCGGGTTTTGACAGCGAGCCATGGGATGATACTCACGATCGGGATGGTAGCTTGTATACGAGCCGCGCATGCGGCAGCCGGTCATGTAAGCTGCCTATGAGGTCTGGCCATCACACATCCAATCGCCGACTATTGATGGGCGCCAGACCGCGCAAGAGCTATCTTCGGTGCGGGAATGTCGGTCGCGCAAATGTTGGCGCCAATAATGCCGGTGAGAGCTACAGGACGATGCATGCGGCTGATCGGGTTCGGCCGCTGCGGAGCCCTGCTCCTCCTCGAATTGTTCGCTGCTCTGATTGCAGCCTCGGGAGCGTCGGCCGCGGCGCTGGAGAATGTCAGCGAGATCGGCCCTTCGCTTATACAGTGCTGGCACCCGCCGGCTGCCCCGGACGGTTCTGCGGTCACCTTGCGCTTCGGCTTCAGGCGTGACGGCAGCCTGATGGGCGCGCCGCGGGTCACCTACATCAGTGTCAAGGGTGGGGCAGCGTTAGAGCGGACATTCGCCGATTCAGCCGTTCGCGCGATCGAGCAATGCTCGCCGCTTCAGCTCTCTCCTCGGTTTGCCGCAACGATCGGCGGCAAGGTCTACGTCATGCAGTTCTCGATCCTGAAGAGGCAGCCCGTCATCCGGCTCATGTATGCCTGAACGGCGACGTACTATTATGGCAACGGGTGGCATCCGCACAGCCGACCAAGACAACGAAACGGTCGAAGGGCCGCGTAATTTTTACATTCCAAATGAGATAGGGCCGGCAATCGACGATCACCTTCGCAGACCCGGCCCATTTGAGGCAAGGTAGGCGAAGAAGAAAGCATTGGTGATTGATCAGCTAGGCGCCCTTATCGTTGAGGCGTTTTATTCGTCCATCGCTTAGGCTGAAGACCCCATGCTGACCACCTTGCAGGTCAAAGTCAGCTTGGAGTTCTCCCCAAAATCCCAAAAATCGGCCGCAGTCATCGCACACGATCTTTGTCTCGGATCCTGCATTCTTCGGAATGCGCAGTCTGATTGTTCGGCAGAATGGACACTCGATCTTGTGGTCTAAGAATTTCTCTGCCACCGGTGAGACTCCCAAGAGGCTTCCCGCCGAAATCAAACAGCCAAGCCGTATCTTTGGCAATGCCCCGTCTCAGTCTTCCTCCACATCGGGAAGCACTCAATCTGGTCGCAATTTGGCGCTTTGCGCCGCGCCGAGAGCCTCCGCATGCTTCTGTCAGGCAATATCTGCTTGCCTCGGCGATCCTTGCTCCACATGATGCTGATGCAGCAGTTGCTAGGGTGATGCCTGATGTATGCTTTGCGAGGAGCCCAGAGAGTGCGGTTCAATCGCTCTAAATCAGGAGTGTTTCTGGCATCGGTGCTTTTCGCAGCGAGCACGGCTGGAGCTTGGGCGGATGCTATCGAAAACCTGCAAGGCGCCTGGGTGACGGAAGATACCGAATGCACAGGGGTGTTCGAAAAGACCGGCGGAAAAATTCGATTTAAAGATCGTACTTTTGCCTCTGGAGACGGATTCATCATTCTGGGCAAAAAGGTGACGGGGCCTATTTCAGGTTGCACGATCTCCCAAGTCGAGCAGAAGGACGGTGGCTTTTCCGCCTTCCTGGCCTGTTCCGATGCTCTTGTGGCCAGAAATTTCTCGATGAAGTTTCGCGTCATCGATCCAACCCATTTTGAGCGGCTCGATCCCGATCATGACGTGACGATCACATACAAGAAATGCGCTCTCTGAGAGCGGGGATCAGCCTTCTCCCAACGCGGAGCGAAGCCGCCCCGACGGCTGCCTGGTAGCGGCGGGGAACAGCTTTCGCAGAACGGCCGCCCGAGGCGCCGTTAAACCTGATCAACGGGAGAGCCGGCGAAGATTGGCTCGCACCTTGCGCCGGTAGCGACGTGCCACATTATCGGCGGACTTGCCTTGGCTCAGGCTTACTGCAGCCTGTTGGGCGGCGCCGATTTTTTCGACAACCATCCCGAAAGCCTCCACGTTGGCTGCCTGTCCGCCAGTCAGCAGCTTCATCCATCGAAGCCAAATGACAAGCTGGATCTCGACGGCGAAAGCCGGCCACCAGAAGTATGACATTCCGACCTCATTTTGCGTTCATCGGCCTACATTGTAGCGAATTCTTTGTTCATGCATCCCATCTATCCGAGAACCGCTGGCACTTTTCCGTCCGATGCTCTAGCCGCGCGATCAGTCGCCGCGAGCCTTGAGTGATCGGGCAAGGAGACGGCTGTCACCGACCTGGTCCACCCAAGCCGCGAAGTCCTTGCTCGGGCCGTGCCAGCGCAGCTCTTCGACTTCGTCGAACAGCGGAGCGTCGGTTCGCAGGGTCGCGAGGGTCTTGAATAAAAGCGCGATCTCCTGGCGTTTGCCGAGGACTTCAGGCGGAAAGGATTCGAGGGGACCATAGCGGCCAAGCAGCCGGGCGGCCGAGACGCGGCCGATGCCTTCGAGGCCGGGGTAGCCATCGGCGGCATCGCCGACGAGCGCGAGGAAATCGGGAATGAGGACCGGCTCAACGCCGAACTTCTCGCGGACGGCGGCGGCATCAAGGATCTTCTGGTTCCTGCGGTCCACCTGCACTATGCGATCACCCTGCACGCACTGGGCCAGATCCTTGTCCGGGGTCCAGATGCATACTTTCTGCACCTGCTGATCTGCGGCTGCGCGCTCAGCCGCCGAGGCCAGCCCATCGTCCGCTTCCAGCTCGATCATCGGCCAGACAGCCACTCCCATCGCCTTCAGCGCCTCCTCGAGGGGATGAAACTGCGCAAACAGTGCCGGCTCGATGCCATCCCCCGTCTTGTAGCCGGGCCAGAGCCGGTTGCGGAACGACTCGATGACGTGATCGGTGGCCACCCCGATATGGGTGGCACCACTCTCGATCATCTCCAACACAGTGTTGAGCACGCCTGTGACGGCGCCGAACGGTTTGTCTTCCCCTTTATTGAACCGGCGTTGGCCGTAGAAGTGGCGAAACAGCTCGTAAGTGCCATCGAGCAGGTGAACGATCATAGCGCGTCTCGACGGGGGCACCTCGCGAGGTGCAAGAGCTGGACCACCGGCCTACCTTTCCGGACTCGTTGTCGGATCTTTGGATATACTGCCGATATCGGTGAGGTCAGCATAGGCCATTGCTCGATCGGGTAAAGCAGCTGCCATTCTGCTGCCTTCGTACATTATAGGTACGAGCAATTTTCGCGGTTGGACACCAAATAGCCGTCTCAAAGCTATAAGCGCCATAAGTGCACGACATTGCGCGCGAACTGGCTGGACGACCATGACGCGGAGATTGATTGTGGCTGCTATGACACTGCCGTTAGCGGTCTCTGGTTGCCTCTCGATCGACAGGAGCAAGCCGCCCGAGCCCGGCGCGATCAAATTCCCCGGGCATCCCTATTGGACTTTGCCCGATTGCAGGCGCAATGAGCCATTTGGAAAATGGGACAACAATTGCGATGTACCATATGTCGGCCTTCCGCCAGGCTTTGCCAATTCCGACATATGGTGGCATCCGCTTCTAATCGTCCCGCAATGACGTCCCCCACTTCTCAACGCATGCTCCGTCTCGATGTGTGCCAAGGCTTCGAGTCACCACATCTCCATCTATCTCGACCGTCCCTTTGGCGCAGCGGGAGTGGAATGGAGACGATCCTGATTGCGTAGCTAAGCTTTTGGGGTGGAGGGCGTGTGCCGCTCGCAATTGGCGGCGTGTATCCTCATATGAAGGGGCATGGTCAGGCGCCTGTGCGGGGCAAAGCCCAAGCAAGACAGAAGAACCAATAGGCAGACGGGAAGCCCTTCAAGCATGTCCGAAACTGACCTGGAGCCATCGGCAGCGAAGGACAACTCAAAGCCTGCGCACAAGATCCCGCTGTTCGGCCGCGAATTCCACATGCCGAGGTCGCGCTGGCTGCGGGTTGCTATCGGCGTCGGGCTGGTCGTGCTCGGGATGTTCGGCTTCCTGCCGGTCCTCGGCTTCTGGATGATCCCGCTCGGACTCTTGGTTCTCTCCTACGAATTCCACACCGTGAGACGGCAGCGCCGGCGCTTTATCGTCTGGCGGGAGAAGCGCAAGCGCAAGGTTTGACGCCGGCGAGGGTAGCGCCGTTTCCGGTATCAAGAGCGATCCTTGCCGAGCGTCGTCGAAACTACATCTACGCCGGCTCCGCCGGCGGTTGCGCCTCTGGCTTGGCCCCCTTCGCCGCCCGCCGCGTGAAGCGCGCCGACAGCCGCGACACCACGACGAAGAAGAGCGGCACGAAGAACACGCCGAGCAGCGTTGCGGCGAGCATGCCGCCCGCCACACCGATGCCGATCGAGTTCTGCGCGCCCGATGACGCTCCGGTCGCGGTGGCGAGCGGGAGGACGCCGAAGATGAAGGCCAGCGAGGTCATCACGATCGGGCGGAACCTGAGCCGCGCGGCCTCCAGGATTGCCTCGGTAACGCTGCGCCCGGAGGCTTGCAGGTCGCGCGCGAACTCGACGATCAGGATTGCGTTCTTCGAGGCAAGGCCGATCGTGGTGAGCAGCGCGACCTTGAAATAGACGTCGTTCGACTGCCCGAACAGCCAGGCCGCGAGCAGTGCGCCGAACACGCCGACCGGCACCGAGAGGATGACCGAGAAGGGGATCGACCAGCTCTCGTAGAGAGCGGCGAGGCAGAGGAACACCACCACAACAGAGATGGCATAGAGCGCCGGTGCCTGGTTGCCCGAGAGCCGCTCCTGGTAAGACAGACCGGTCCAGGCGGGTGTGAAGCCGTTACCGAGCGCGGTCACGAGCTCTTCCATCCTATCCATCGCAGTACCTGAGCTGACGCCTGGCGCAGCCGAGCCCTGGATTTCCACGGCCGCGACGCCGTTGAAGCGGTCGAGCTTGGGCGGCCCGAACGACCAGTCCGTGCTGGTGAATGCCGAGAAGGGCACCATCTCGCCTTGGGTATTGCGTGCATACCAGCGGTTGATGTCCTGAGGCTGCATCCGGAAGGGCGCATCGGCCTGCACCCAGACGGGCTTGATCTGGCCGCGGTCGATGAAGTCGTTCACATAGGTGCCGGCCCAGGCAGTGCTCAGTATCGCGTTGATCTCGGCTATGCCGACGCCGAAGGCGCCGGCGCGTTCGCCGTCGACGTTGATACGGAACTCAGCCTGGTCGTCCTGCGCATTCTGGCGCACTCCGCTTAGCTGCGGGTCCTGGGTGGCTTTGGCGAGCAAGGTGTTGCGTGCGGCCACCAGCGCGTCACGGCCGGCGCCGGCCGCATCCTGCAGATACATGTCGAAGCCGCCTGCCGTGCCCAGCCCCGGGATGGCCGGCGGCGCGAGCGCGAAAATCTGCGCGTCCCTTATCGTGGCGAACTGCCGCATGGCGCGCATAGCGAGCGCATCGGCGGCGAGAGCGGGGTCGGTCCGTTCCTCGAACGGCTTCAATCTCACGAAGGCCATGGCTGCATTCTGTCCGCTGCCCGCAAAACCGAAGCCGATCGCGGCAAATACGCTCTCCGTCGCCTGCTTCTCCTTATTGAGGAAATAGTCGCTGATCTGACTGAGCACTGCGCGCGTACGCTGCTCGGTCGCGCCGCTCGGCAATTGCACCTGCACCATCAGCACGCCCTGGTCTTCGGCAGGGATGAAAGAGCTCGGCAGCACCCGGAACAAATAGCCGGCCCCGCCGGCAATCAGGAGAAAGACCAGCAAGAGGCCGAGCGGCCGTCGAATAATGCCGCCGACAGCGCGCTCGTAGCCCGAGGTCGTTCGCCCGAAGCCTTTGTTGAGCCAGCGGAAGAGGAAGAACCTCGCCTCGCCCTCCTGTCGCTTCAAGATGGTCGCGGTGAGGGCAGGGGTCAGCACCAGCGCGACAATCACGGAGAGCAGCATCGCGCTCACGATAGTGATCGAGAACTGGCGATAGATGATGCCGACCGATCCGCCGAAGAAGGCCATGGGCACGAACACGGCGGAGAGGACGAGCGCAATGCCGATCAGCGCGCCGGTGATCTCGCCCATCGACTTCTCCGTCGCCTCGCGCGGCGAGAGCCCTTCCTCCGCCATCAGCCGCTCGACATTCTCGACGACGACGATCGCATCGTCGACGAGGAGCCCGATCGCCAGAACCATGGCGAACATCGTCAGCGTGTTGATCGAATAGCCGGCGAGCGCCAGCACGCCGAACGTGCCGAGCAGCACCACGGGCACGGCGATCGTCGGGATGAATGTCGCCCTGATGTTCTGCAGGAACAGAAGCATCACGAGGAAGACAAGCACGATCGCTTCGACCAGCGTGCGTTCCACCTCGTGGATCGACAGCTGCACGAAAGGCGTCGTGTCGTAGGCGTAGACCACCTCGACATTCTCCGGCAGCGTGGCTTTGAGCCGCTCCATCGCCGCGCGCACGCCGTTTGCCGTGTCGATCGCATTCGCACCGGCAAGCAGGTTCACGCCGAAGCCGGCGGCCGGCTTGGCGTTAAATTGCGAGCTCGTGGCGTAGGACTCCGCACCGATCTCCACCCGCGCCACGTCACTCAGCCGCACCACGGCGCCGCCGGTCTCGGTCTTGAGGATGATGTTGCGGAACTGCTCCGGCGTCTGCAGCTGGCTCTGTGCCGTGATGGTGGCATTGAGCTGCTGGCCGGGCACGGCCGGATTGGCGCCAAGCTGGCCAACCGAGACCTGCGTGTTCTGTGCGCGCACCGCCGAGGTCACGTCGGCCGGCGTCAGCTGGAAGCGCTCGAGCCGCTCGGGGTCGAGCCAGATGCGCATGGCGTAGCCGGAACCGAACACGTTGAGGTCGCCAACGCCATTCACGCGACGGATCACGTCCTCGATATTGGTGGAGATGAAGTCGCCGAGATCGTTGGAGCTCAGGCTCCCGTCGGTCGAGGTCAGCGTCACCACCATCAGGATGCTGGTGGTGGATTTGGTGACCCTGATGCCCTGGTCGATCACGGGCTGCGGCAGCTGCGATTCGACCAACTGCAGCTGGTTCTGGACGTTGACCTGGGCGATGTCCGGATCGGCGCGGCTATTGAAGGTGAGCGCGATCGTGGAACGGCCGTCGGAGCTGGAGGAGGCGGTGAAATAGTCGAGGTTCTCGAGCCCCGTCATGTTCTGCTCGATGACACGCGTCACCGAATTCTCAACCGTCTGGGCGCTGGCGCCGGGATAGGTCGCCGTGATGCGGACGGTCGGCGGCGCGATCTCCGGATACTGCGAGATGGGCAGCGTGGTGATGCCGAGCGCCCCGGCCAGCATGATGGCGATCGCGATCACCCAGGCGAAGACGGGGCGGCGGATGAAGAAGAGCGAGAGCTGCATGGCTGTCTCGCTGTCACTGCGACGGGGCGGCGGCCGGTTCGACATCGCTGGTGAGGCCGTTTTCGTCCACCTTCACCTCCGCCGGCTGGACCGGCTGTCCGCCGCGCGCCTTCTGCAGCCCGTCGACGATCAGCCTGTCGCCCTCCTTCACATTCTCGCGAACGAGCCAGGCGTTGCGATACGCCTGCTCTGTCTGCAGCAGCCGCAGCTCGGCCTTGCCGTCGGCGTCGACGAACATGGCGGTCGCCTGGCCCTTGGCGTTGCGGCTCACCGCGCGCTGCGGGATGAGGAAGCCCTTGGTCCCCGTGCCGACTTCGACGCTGGCCCGCACCAACATGCCCGGCAGGAGAAGCCCTCGCGGATTGGCGATATGTGCCCGGACCGTGAAGGTCCCTGTCGTCTCGCTCACATTCGCTTCGACGGCTTCGATCGTGCCAGTTTCTGGATATTCGGAACCATCCTCGAGTGTGAGCCGGACGTTGGGAGCGATGCGTTCCTGCTTGAGAGCGCCTTCGGCGATCATCCTGCGCACGCGCAGCAAGCTGGCGCTCGAAGCAGTCAGGTCCACAAACATCGGGTCGATCTGCCTGATCGTCGTCAGCGCGCCGGTCTGGTTGGCACCGACCAGCGCCCCCTCGGTCACGAGCGAGGTGCCGATTGACCCGGCGATGGGCGCCGTCACGCGCGTGTTGTCGAGGTTGATCTGTGCAGTCTCGACATTCGCATTGCCGGCGGCGAGATCGGCCTTAGCCTGCAGCAGGGTCGCGCGTGCGGCATCGACCTGCTGCGTGGAAACGACGTGGCGCCGTCCGAGTTCGTCCAGGCGCTGGAATTCGGTCTCGGCATTGGCGACGGCGGCCTGCGCCCGCTGGACGTTGGCCTTGGCCGCGTCGAGCGCTGCCCGATAGGGACGGTCGTCGATCTGGTAGAGGACGTCGCCGGCCTTGACCTCGGATCCCTCCTGGAAGACGCGCTTCTGGATGATGCCGCTTACCTGCGGGCGGATCTCCGCCACGGCCGACGCGACAGTTCGGCCCGGCACCGTATCGACGAACGGCACCTCCTGCGCATGCAGCGTGATCACTCCAACCTGCACGGGAGCGGCGTTGGGGGGAGCGCCGGCGGACTGGTTGCGGTCGGAGCAGCCGCCGAGCGCTGTGCACGCCGCTGCAAGGAGAAGCGCTGCGACCTCGAGGAGGGCTGGATACCTCACGAAATTTCCTCCGGTCCGCAATGCACTATTTGAACCCGCCGACGCACCTACCGCTGCCATAACGGCAAAGGCAGCGGATTGTTCATTGCTTCGGGTTAGAGGTGCTACCAGCCAGCGGCGAAGGGAACCGCCGGAAGGCTCCTGCTTTCATGGCGTGTTCTGCAGACCCGACAGGCTGGGGCGATCGGCATCGGTTGAATCAGACGTCAGTGGCGGGCCGGCTGAAACAGCTCGACGAAATTGCCTGACGGGTCGATCGCCAGGATCTGCGACCCGCCCGGTCCCGTCACGATATCGTTCCGGAACTCGACGCCGGCAGCTTTGAGCCGCGCAACCTCGGCAGCGAGATCCTCGACGATGAGGTGAATGCGGTTCCAGCCGCCCGGCTGCGGCTTTTCACCGTCCGGCATCGGCCGCCCTGCCGAGCTTGTCGGGCCGCTGAGCAACAGCCGCAACTGGCCTCGCCTGACGTCCGCGAAAGCCGGCGCGTAGCTGGACAGAAGCGAAAAGCCAAGATGGTCGACGTACCACTTGATCGCGGCCTCCACGTCATCGACCATGTAGCGCACGTTGACTGTAGTATCCGACATGCTTGCCTCCACGAGGTGTCTCCCGCTCCGCATTTACCGCAGGGCAATCGCATATGGCACGGCGGACCCCCACTCCGCCGAGCTTCGCTCGGCACCTCTCCCCTGCAAAAGGGGAGAGGAAGGGCGCCTGGCATTGCTGCCGGCGCTTCCTCTCCCCCGTCGATCGGGGAAGAGGTGGTTCGCGAAGCGAACCGGAGTGGAGGTCGACCTCATGTGCGATTGCCTTGCCGCTTATAGGTAAGGTTGAGACGCAGCGCGGACTTTACAGAAATAGCTGCATGCTGACTTCCCCCGTTTGGCCGCACTCCCATCTATGATGTCAGTATCGCAGCGGCTGACTGCCGCCGATGAAGGAGGCACCAGATGTTGCCGACCCGCCGCAGCGCCCTTATCGGTTTCCTCGCCGCCCCAGTTCTGTCCGCCCAGGCGCTGAGGTCCACCTTTTCGCAGCCGGCGCTATCGCCGACGCCCTCATGCGGCGACGAGGCGCCTACCCCCGCCAATGACGAAGGTCCCTTCTTCAAGCCGGATGCGCCGCTCAGGCACGACCTCGCGCGCGACGCGCCTAAGGGCGAGAGGATCACGATCGCCGGCTATGTGCTCGACGAAACATGCCAGCCGGTGCCGCGCGCCCTCCTGCAGATCTGGCATGCCGACGAGACCGGCAGCTACGACAACACCGGCTTCCGCCTGCGCGGCCATCAATTCACGGACGAGGGCGGACGCTGGTGGTTCTCGACCATCGTGCCGGCGCTCTATCCCGGCCGCACGCGCCACTACCACTTCAAGGTGCAGCGGCGCGGCGGAGCGGTGCTGACCACGCAGCTGTTCTTTCCCGGCGAGCCGCGCAACAAGACCGACTGGCTGTTCGACGAGCGGCTGTTGCTTGCGATGAGCAAGGCGGCGGATGGAAAGTTCGGTCGGTTCGATTTTGTGGTGTAGGTCAATTGCGGTGCCGCTTGCGTCGAGACAGATGCAGCGGCTTCACGGCGCTGCGTTGCCGGAGCAAGCAGTCTGCCGTGAAGAATTGCCAAGTCGCTGATTTGCAGTGGGAATTTGGGGCAGTCGAAGCTGCCGATTTTGCCGGAAAATAAGTCTTCGGCTGGGGATTCCTTGCAAAATGGATTTGTGATTCCGTT
>NZ_JAWRCU010000037.1:0-14725 GCF_033542235.1 Mesorhizobium sp. BAC0120
TACACAATTTCCAATGCAAGGTGGATCGGCGCGCAGCGCCGAGACGGTTGAGGGGTACTCGTAAGGCACTACGCTGCTGGCAAGAGCGCTATCGCCAAGGCTGCAGGCTCGTAGCCAAATTATCCGTCTCCAAGCCGCCATCCAGACAATCTCTCTCCCGCCCCCACCTCGAAAAGCCCGTCTCTCCGCCCCTCTGCGGTAGGTTTGAACAACCCAACCCGGAGGAGGCTCGAAGCAGAATGTCCGCGCATTTCGCCCCCGTTACCCGCCATGAGGCGCTCGACCGGCTTGCCGATCGCAGGCTCTTACGCACGCTTGCCTATGTCGGCGGCGCATGGACTGCGAGCGATGCCGGGCAGAGCTTCGAGGTGACCGACCCGGCGAGCGGCGAGAGCCTGGCCTGGGTTGCCTCGCTCGGCGCAACGGAAGCCACACGCGCGATCGATGCTGCGGCCAAAGCCTTCCCCAAATGGCGGTCGCTCCTGCCGCAGGAGCGCTCGAAGAGGCTGCGCGCCTGGTATGAGTTGATCGTCGCGGCCAAGGAGGACCTTGCGCTGCTGATGACGCTGGAACAAGGCAAGCCGCTGGCCGAAGCGCGCGGCGAGATCGACTACGCCGCGTCTTTCATCGAGTGGTATGCCGAGGAGGCCAAGCGCCTCAATGTCGAGAGCGTCACCAGCCACCTGCCCGGCGCGGAAATGAGCGTCGTGCGCGAGCCGCTGGGTGTGGTTGGCCTGGCGACGCCATGGAATTTCCCGTCCGCCATGCTGACCCGCAAGGCGGCGGCAGCGCTCGCTGCAGGCTGCACCGTGGTCGCGCACCCATCCACCGAGACCCCGCTCTCGGCACTGGCGCTCGCAGAGCTAGCGGATCTCGCCGGACTGCCGGCGGGCGTCTTCAATGTCGTGACCGGCGATGCCGCGACGATCGTCGGCACGCTCTGCGAAGACGCCCGGGTGCGGGCGCTGAGCTTCACCGGGTCGACCGAGATCGGCCGCCTCATCGCGGCAAAATGCGCGCCGACCATGAAACGGCTCGTCATGGAACTCGGCGGTCATGCGCCGATGATCGTCTTTGCCGACGCGGATATCGAGCGCGCCGTCTCCATCGCTGTCGACGCGAAGTTCGCGACTTCCGGCCAGGATTGCCTCGCCGCCAACCGCATCTATGTCGAGCGGCCGCTCTACGATCGCTTCTGTGAAGCCTACGCGCAGCGCGTCGCTTCGCTGAAGGTCGCGCCCGGGCTTGCCGACGGCGCCGAGATCGGCCCCCTGATGCATGATCGCGCCGTGGCAAAGGTCGAGGCGCAAGTTGCCGATGCGCTTGCCCGCGGCGGGCGGCTGCTCGCCGGCGGCAAGCGCCACGCGGCCGGCCGGCTGTTCTTCGAGCCTACTTTGCTTGCCGATGTCCCCGACGATGCCCTGATCATGCGCGAGGAGACCTTCGGCCCGGTTGCCGCCGTCGCACCGTTCGACAGCGAGGACGAGGTGATTGCGCGGGCCAACGATACCGAGTACGGGCTCGTTGCCTATCTCGTCACCGAGAGCGGCGCCCGCCAGCGGCGCGTCGCACGCGCGCTCGACTACGGCATGGTCGCGGTCAACCGCGTCAAGATCACCGGCGCACCGATCCCCTTCGGCGGCGTCAAACAGTCGGGGCTCGGCCGCGAGGGTTCCAGACACGGCCTCGAAGCCTTTACCGACCTCAAATATGTCTGCCTCGACGCAGCCTGAGAATAAGGAGTACAGCCATGCTCGATAGATCCAATGAGCTCAACGCCTGGGACCGCGATCACTTCTTCCACCCGTCGACCCATATGGGCACGCATGCGCGCGGTGAATCCCCCAACCGCACCATCAGCACCGGCGAAGGCGTCTACATCACCGATACCAACGGCAAGCGCAGCCTCGACGCTTTCGCCGGGCTTTACTGTGTGAATGTCGGCTACGGCCGCCAGGAAATCGCCGACGCGATCGCCGCGCAGGCCAAGGAGCTTGCCTACTATCACGCTTATGTCGGCCACGGCACGGATGCCTCGATCCGGCTTGCCAAGATGATCATCGACCGCGCGCCGAAAGGCATGAGCCGCGTCTATTTCGGCCTCTCCGGTTCCGATGCCAACGAGACCAACATCAAGCTGATCTGGTACTACAACAACGTGCTCGGCCGCCCCGAGAAGAAGAAGATCATCTCGCGCTGGCGCGGTTATCACGGCTCCGGCATCATGACCGGCTCGCTGACCGGGCTCGAGCTTTTCCACAACGCGTTTGACCTGCCGCGCGCGCCGATCCTCCACACCGAGGCGCCCTACTACTTCCGCCGCGCCGACCGGTCGCTCACGGAGGAGCAGTTCTCGCAGTTCTGTGCCGACAAGCTGGAAGAGATGATCCTTGCCGAAGGGCCAGAGACGGTCGCTGCCTTCATCGGCGAGCCGATCCTCGGCACCGGCGGCATCGTGCCGCCGCCGGCCGGCTATTGGGAGAAGATCCAGGCCGTGCTCAGGAAATATGACGTGCTGCTCGTCGCCGACGAGGTGGTGACCGGCTTCGGGCGCCTCGGCACGATGTTCGGCTCCGATCACTACGGCATCAAGCCCGACCTCATCACCATCGCAAAGGGCCTCACCTCCGCCTATGCGCCGCTCTCCGGCGTGATCGTTTCGGACAAGGTCTGGCAGGTACTCGTGCAAGGGTCGGACAAGCTCGGCTCGCTCGGCCATGGCTGGACCTATTCGGCCCACCCGATCTGTGCGGCCGCCGGCGTCGCCAACCTCGAGCTGATCGACAAGCTCGATCTCGTCACCAACGCCCGGGAAACCGGTCTCTACTTCCGCACCGAACTGGCGAAGGCGCTGGCAGATCACCCGAATGTCGGTGACGTGCGCGGCGACGGCATGCTCGCGGCGGTCGAATTCGTTGCCGACAAGGCTGATTGCGTCTTCTTCGATCCGGCCAGGAAGGTCGGCCCGCAGATTGCCACGGCGCTGGCCGAGCGCGGCGTCATCGGCCGCGCCATGCCGCAAGGCGACATCCTGGGCTTCGCCCCGCCGCTCTGCCTCACGAAGGAGGAAGCGGACATCGTGGTGGACAAGACCACGGATGCGGTGAAGACGGTGTTCGCCAACCTGTAAGGGGCTGGCTTAGATCTCTCTGCCTTCAGCGCAGGCTTCCATGCAGGAAAGCCATTGGACCGGCGGACGGGGATTACCAGCGACGCTGCTGTCCCCCTTCCCCTTGTGGGGAGGGATTCAGGGTGAGGGTCCGACGCGCGCCAATTCAAACCGGAAGTGGAGTCTGCTTCAGCTAAACCTTGCAGAGTAATCGCGAGGCACCTCCACACTGCATCCTCCCCACAAGAGGCGCGGCAGCCCCCCGCTCCGCCTCGCTTCGCTCGGCACCTCTCCCCCTCAAGAGGGGAGAGGAAGGGCGCCTGGCGTTTGCGGCCGGCGCTTCGTCTCCCCCGTCGACCGGGGGAGAGGTGGTTCGAGGCCCATGACTTGTCACCCGGTTCGTTCATGACCATCAAGGTAACCGCCTCGGCGGAAATATCCATTCGCTAAAGCCGCCGGACCTGATTGCCCTTGCCGCCTGCAAGATCTCCCCCTTGGAAGGCATTTTCGCGCAGCTTCCCGAACGCGACATTCAACACGATCCGGTCATTGCGACTCCGCAGCTTGCGGCCGGAACAAACCGATTGGCGGCATAGTTATGTCGGTCACGACAGCAGGACGCTCGGTAGAGAGGCGAAGGAGTTGCATCGATGAGTGACGTCAGGGCGCAGATTGCGGTCGAGCTGGTCAATGCCCTGCAGAGGCTGGGCGCCAAACCGGACCTTCTCGGCCCCATAGGCAGCTATCGCGTTACCCTGCAGGACGAAGGCGTGTTGCGTCGCCTGTGGAAGCGGAACAATGCAATGGGTCTCAGTGCCTATCGCCATGGCACGCCTGGTGTAGACGGCGGAATCGAGCGGGAGATCATGATAGCCGCGCAGGCCCTCGATGCGCCGATCGAGCTGCTGCGTGTCATCGATGGTTGGGGGGCTACCCTGTCCGACGAAGCGGTTCTGCAGCAGCTATGGGAATGGAACCGGCAGGAAGACAAGCGGCAGGAACCCACTCGGCATTAGCCGGGCTGCTGCGCTTCCGGTCCTCGACAAAGCAGCGCGCCATTTTTTCGCTGCCATATCATTTTGAATAACGGACCATCCGCAGAAGAGCTAAACAGACCCTTGTCGCCCGCCATTTGACCAGGCACGGGGGCGCTTGGAAGAGCCCATCGCGCTTTCGCCGCAACCGATTGAGCGAAGTTCGTGATGACTGTCGTTTCCAAGCCCCTGACTGCAAAACAAACCTTCATCGAACTGCTCGACAACGCGGGTGATTGGTTCGTCCGTGTCGTTGAGGACGGTCGCGAGACAGTCCGAACCTTCGACAAACGATCATCTGCCAAAGCTTGTGCCGAAGGGCACCGAACCAGGCTTGGGCTGGAGGAAGTCACGCGCGTGTAGGCTTTGCCAGCAGAAACGAAAGGAGCCCGCCGGCCGAAGCTAGCGAGGCATCCAGACGAACGCTAGCGAGGCATCCAGCCGAACCGGGCTTCAGGGCGCAGACCCGGCTTGCGAGTTCTGCCTTGGTGAGTTTGGCCGTGAGGGAGGAGTTCCCGTCCAACCCCCGAGCCTTCCCGCAACCTTGGCAGCCCCGCTGCCGAAAGGCAGCGGGGCTGTCAGTTCAGATCCTGTTGGCACGTCGTGCCCGGTCTCCGGCCATTTCATCCGCCGTGTAGGTTTCGGCATCGGCATCAAATCCGGTCCACCCGCCTGCTTCGTATTCACGACGGCGTTCTGCCAGGTCCACGGACCTCGATTCTCGGAGTATCCGCTCGGCAATGTCGGCAAGCTCATCGGCGACCCTGGCTGAAACCAACGTCCCGCCGCGCCGCACGCCCTCTGCATAGGCGTGTGCATCCCTTTCCGGGACGCCGGATTCCGTGAGGGCGCCGATAATTCCACCCGCAGCCCCGCCGACAGCCGCACCGCCTATCGCGCCGACAGCAGTGGCTGCCAGCCATCCGGCCGCCACCACCGGACCGACCCCTGGGATGGCTATGATGCCGAGCCCTGCCAACAATCCGCCGGCGCCGCCGAGCACGGCACCCACGCCGGCACCACTCGCTGCATCCTCGCCGGCGTCTGAAGTATCCCGGGCCGAGCCATCTCCGTCATACCAGCCGGTCGAGTTGTTGGCGACAATGCTGATATCGGAATCCGGAACGCCGTTTGCCTCGAGTTCGGCGACCGCCCCGGAGGCGTCTTCGTAGTTGTCGAATAGTCCCGTTACAGTTTTCATTTTTCTATCCCTGATCTCTGTTTTCAGTCGGTGCCGGCAACGACGTTGCCTTGATAGTCGAGCGACACGGTTGTGCTCTTCCCGTCCTTAGTCGCCTGGCCGCGCCATATTCCCTTGTCGTCCTTGGTCAGCTTGGACACGTCGGAGAAGCCGGCATCCTGGATCCGGCTCTTGGCCTGGTCTTCCGTAAAGCTGTTCGCTCCGGGGACGGGAGCTGCCGGATTTTTTGTATCGCTGGTGCTCACGGCCGGAGTGGTCGAGCTTGTGGTGGAAGAGTTGCCGTCCATGGTGGAGGCAATCTTCTCGATCATGTCCTTGTGCATCTTGAGCGTCGGCACGGTCTCCTGGGCGAACGCCTTCAACTGCGCGTTGTCACCATCCTTGGCGTAGCTCTCGAACAGCTTGACCGCGTCCGTATGCGCGTCGCGCTGCATCTGGACATATTCGTTGTCGACCGGATCCTTGGCACTCCGCAGAGCGTCCAGATCGCTCTTGTGCTTGGCATCCAGCTCCGTCGGCACCTTCAGCTTCTCTTCGCCGGCGATCGTCTTCAGCTTGGCATTGGCCTTGCCGTGATCGTCGATCATCTTCTGCGCGAAATCCTTCACGCTCTGATCCCGAGCCTTGTCTTGAGCGATCTTGCTGGAATCGACTTCGAAGATGCCTCCAGAAGCGGCCTTGTCGACGAAGTCCTGTGCACTGTCGGCCGCAAGTGCGGGCAAACCAATTGTGAGAGCTACGGCAGCGGCCGCCGCAGCCAGAAGTAGGCTACTTTTCATGAGATAGGTCCTCGTTGGTCACACAAGCACTTACTCACGAGCCCGTGAATTGTTCCGCAGATGGACGAGGCTTTATTTCGGCGCTGCTGCGTCGAACTATGTCAAAGTATATTGACAAGGGTCGCCTTGGCAGCACGGCGGGAGCCCGCGAATTTGAGCTGAGCTTCCGGCTTGAGGAACCGGCTGCCGGTCAGCTGGTAAGGTTTGTTGAAGGGAGGGAATTGCTGTCGCAGCAGTCTTCGGAAGAGCGTCAGGAGCCGATGATCGTGTCGCAGTCGCAGGTGAGCTTCTGCAGCACTTCGTCATTCCAGAAGGGCATCACGCGCAGCTTCTGTTTGTTGTTGGGATAGGCTGGTGCGACATGGCCGGCGCGTATCTCACTGGCGCCCATTCCACTAACGTCGCGCCCTGCAGACCCCTCATCCGTCTCGGCGCTAAAGCGCCGATCCACCTTCTCCCACAAGGGGAGAAGGGGAGGCCTGCGTTTTGCGCCTCCGCCAATCTCCGGCGCTTGAGATTTGCAGCGAGCTGAATGCCGGGCTCCCCCTTCGCCCCCTGTGGGAGAAGGTGGCTCGGCGCGCAGCGCCGAGACGGATGAGGGGTCTGCCGGGCGCGACGTTGCCGGAGAAATTGCCAGTGGCTCTAAAAACTACCCGACCTGATCGCCCTCGCCGCCTGCTGAAGCAGCTCGAATGCCTTGAAGCGCCGCTCATGCCAGGCGGCAGACGAAGGGTTCGGCTGATAGGTTTCACCGATTTCCGACATGGCCAACATGGCCTCGCCGAGGTCATGATAGTGGCCCGACGCCACGGCTCCGAGCATGGCACTGCCGAGAAGCACAGGCTCCTCCGACGTCGTGGCGGCGACGGTCTTTCCCGTGGTGTCGGCGAGAAGCTGGCGCACGAGTGGGCTCTGGCCGGCACCGCCGCTCACCACGATCGTGTCGGTCGGCACGTTCTTTTCCTGCAGCGAGCGCACGATCTGCCGGGCGCCGTAGCCCAGCCCGCATATGCCGGCGAGATAGAGCGCGACGAGGCTGTCGAGGCCGGTGTCCATGCCGAGCCCGGCGATCAAGCCGCGGGCGTCCGGATCGGCAAAGGGGGCACGATTGCCGAGGAATTCGGGAACGACGTGCAGCTCGCCGACGAGATCGGTTGCCGCCGATGCGCCGCCGCGTCGCTCCGCCTCCAGCGAGAGCCAGTGGCTGAGGCTCGTGCCGCTCTCCCTTGCCAGCTTCGACGCGTCAACAGCGGCGGGATGCAAGCGGACGAGATGATCGATCGCCGCGCCGGCTGCCGATTGGCCTCCTTCATTGAGCCAGAGGCCGGGAATCATGGCCGAGAAATACGGACCCCACACGCCCTGCACGAAGGCCGGCTCTGCGGTCGTGGACATGGTGCAGGCCGAGGTGCCGAAGACATAGGCCATGCGGGTCAGCACGCTGCCCGTGCCGCCGCGCGCGCCGACCGTGCCGATGCCGCCGGCGTGAGCATCGATCAGGCCTGCGGCGACGGGCGTGCCTGGCGCCAGTCCGAGCTCCTCAGCCGCAGCGGCGGTCAGGCCGCCCTTCAGCGGCGTGCCGCCGGGCAGGATCTCGGTGCCGATGCGGCGGAAAGCCTCGTCGGCAAGCGTGCCCAGCCCGACCTTCCGGAAATAGGTCTCGTCCCAGCGCTTCTCATGCGCCAGGTAGGTCCATTTGCAGGTCACCGTGCAGACCGACCGCGCCAGGCTGTCGGTGGCCTTCCAGGTCAGGAAATCGGCGAGATCCATGAATTGCCACGCATTGGCGAAGGTGGCCGGCACCTTCTCGGCAAGCCAGAGCAGCTTGGGCGTTTCCATCTCCGGCGAGATGGCGCCGCCGACATAGTTGAGGACCTCCTGCCCCGTGTGGTTGATCCGGCGCGCCTGCTCCGTGGCGCGGTGATCCATCCAGACGATGATGTTGCGCTCGGGATCGCCTGACGGCCCGACCGGCAGCGGCTTGCCGCCCTCGCCCAAGACCACGAGCGAACAGGTCGCATCGAAGCCGATGCCGGCAACGGACTCTGCGGGAACACCGGCGTCGAGCACGGCTTTGCGCGCCGTTGCGCATACGGCACGCCATATGTCGCTGCTCGACTGCTCCACGACGCCGCCGGCTTCATGCCAGAGCTCAATGTCTGCTTTCGCCGAGGCAAGCAGCTTGCCACGCTCGTCGAACAGGCCGGCGCGGGCGCTGGCGGTGCCGACATCGATGCCGAGGAAGTGGTGCGTCATGGTGGTGGAGGTCCCGTGGTGCTTGACGTTCGGTCGGCTAATTCGTTTAGCGCTGGCGCCGCCCCTCACCCTTACCCTCTCCCCGCAAGCGGGGAGAGGGGATTCTGAGACGTTGGCGACCCTCTCTCCCCGTCTTTTACGGGGAGAGGGTAAGGGTGAGGGGCGGCGCCAGCGTCAAACGAATTGCAGAATGCCCTACAAATCGTTGCTTTGCGGCAGGATGACAATGTCGCGGATCGTGACGTTGCGCGGTCTCGTCAGCATGAACAGCACGGCTTCGGCGACCTCGACGGGCTGCATCAGGCCGCCTGCCGCCAGCTCCGCGTCGAGCTTCTCCTTGGGCCAGTCCTTGATCAGCGCCGTGACCACGGGACCGGGCGCCACGGCCCCTACCCGCAGCCCGTGCTTGGCGACCTGCCGCCTGACCGTATGCACGAAGGCCTGGATCGCGTGTTTGGAGGCCGTGTAGATCGGCTCCCAGACGACCGGAACGAGGCCGGAAATGGAGCTGGTCATGATGATATCGCCGGTCTTGCGCTCAACCATGTGCGGCAGCACGGCGCGCACAGAACGAAACGCCGCATTGATGTTGAGGTTCAGCATGCGATCCCAGGCGTCGGGATCGCCCTCGACGACCTCTCCGCCGATATAGGATCCGGCATTGGCATGGAATATGTCGAGCTGGCCGGCCTGCTCCAGAATCTGCGGCATCATGTGGGCGACGCTGGCGGGGTCGGTGAGGTCGATCTTCAAGGGGATCGCCTGGGAGCCGAGTTCCGCGCAGACGGCCTGCAGCGCCTGCTCATCGCGATCGACAAGCACGACGCGCGCGCCCTCGGAGAGCAGGATTCTCGCGCATTCGAGCCCAATGCCCGAGGCCGCACCAGTGATTGCGGCCACCTTGCCGGTCAGCTTTTCGCCCATGACTTCCTCTTGTTTTATTCTTTGTTCACGCATCGGATTTGTCCGAAAACCGCTGCCCACTTTTCGGTCCGATGCGATAGTTAGGCCCGGCCATGGGAAACGCGCGAGCGGCGTGCCAACGAGTCGACGATGACCGCGATGGCAAGCACGGCGCCGGTGATCATGTACCGAAGCGAGGATGAGAGATCGAGCAGCGTCAGCCCGCTGGCGATCGACTGGATGACGATGATGCCGAGCAAGGCGGAATAGGCGCTGCCGCGGCCGCCGAAAAGGCTGGTTCCGCCGATCACCGCTGCGGCGATCGCGTTGAGGTTGACGTCGCCG
The DNA here is from genome assembly GCF_033542235.1 of Mesorhizobium sp. BAC0120. Lineage (NCBI taxonomy): Bacteria > Pseudomonadati > Pseudomonadota > Alphaproteobacteria > Hyphomicrobiales > Phyllobacteriaceae > Mesorhizobium > Mesorhizobium sp. BAC0120. The sequence continues at coordinate 9,628 of NZ_JAWRCU010000037.1, forward strand.
GTGCCGGCCTGCTGGCTGGCGGAGGCGAGCCGCGCCGCCGCAAGGATGCCGCCTGCCGCAGCCAGCGTCGAACAGAGCATGAAGGCGCTGAGATATGTGCGGCGGACATTGATGCCGGCGCGGCGCGCGGCCTCGCGGTTGCCGCCGACGGCGCGCATGGAGCGGCCCCATTTGGTGCGCGTCAGCGCATAGTTCATCGCCACGCAGAGCCCGACGAAGAGGCCGAACATCCAGGGCACGCCGCGGTCCGTGTTCAGGTAATAGACGATGAACTCCAGGACGACGATGACGATGATGGCCCGGAGCAGCAGCTCGCCGAGCGATTGCGAGGAGAGGCCCGCCTCGCGCCTGCGCGCGGCCGTGCGGTAGCCGGTGACGAAGGTCACGATCCCGGCGAGCGCGGCCAGCCCATAGGCGACGAAATCCGGCATGACGAGCATCTGGCCGAAATTGACGAGCGGCGACCCGTAAGGAAGGTTGATCGAGCCGGTCGAGCCGAGGAGATAAAGCTGCAGGCCGAGCACGGAGAGCAGTCCGGCCAGCGTCGACACGAAGCTCGGCATGCCGAAGCGGTTGAAGAGGAATGCGTAGATCGAACCGATCAGGGCGCCGACCACCAGCGCGGCAATAATCGCAGCCGCCACGGGCCAGCCCTGGTTTACCCAGAGTACGCCGACCAGCGCCGAAGCGAAGCCGCTGACCGAGCCGACGGAGAGGTCGATCTCGCCGACCATCAGAATGCAGACGATGCCCAGCGAAATCACGCCGACGGTCGAGCAGTCGAAGAGCAGGTTGACGAGATTGTTGGGCGCCAGGAAGACCGGGTTGAGGCTCTGGAAGACGGTCCAGATGATCACAAGGCCGACCACGACGGGAAGCGAGCCGAGATCGCCGGAACGCACGCGGTCCAGGAAGGCGCGGACCGAGCCGCCGATCCCCTTGGCATGCTTGACGCGCTCGTCGCGGCGGTCGAGCAGCGTGTCGCTCCCGGCGCTTCTGCTCATTGCCTTGCCTCCGGCGCCTGGGGCTGCGCCTGGCCGGCCTGGCGCCGCAGCGTGCGACGCGAAACCGAATTGTCGGTAGCCCCGGTTATGGCGCTGACCAGCTCCTGATTGGAGGCGTCCGGATCGAATACGCCGTTGTTCCTGCCGAGCCGCAGCACGACGACGCGGTCAGCAACGGCCCGCACGTCCTCCATGTTGTGACTGATCATGATGACGGCGAGGCCACGGTCGCGCACGCGCTCGATCAGGTCGAGAACCTCGGCGGTCTGGGCAACGCCGAGCGCGGCCGTCGGCTCGTCGAGCAGGATGAGCTTCGGTTCGAGGAGAAGCGAGCGCGCGATCGCGACCGTCTGGCGCTGGCCGCCGGATAAAGAGGCGACCGGCTCACGGACGCTCGGAATTCGCGCCGACAATTCGTTGAGGAGGGTCCAGGCCTTGAGCTCCATCGACACTTCATCGAGCCGAAGGGGGCTGAGTTCCCTGCCGAGAAAGATATTGGAGACGACGTCGAGATTCTCGCAGAGCGCTAGGTCCTGAAACACGGTAGCGATCCCGAGCCCCAGCGCCGCGCTCGGATCGGCGAGCGTCACCTCCTTGCCGCGGAAAGTGATCGTCCCGGAGCTCGGCTGGTGCACCCCGGCCAGGATCTTGACCAGCGTGGACTTGCCAGCCCCGTTGTCGCCGACGAGCGCCACGACCTCGCCTGCATGGACGTCCAGGTCGACATTGGTCAAGGCGGAAACGGCGCCGAAATGTTTCGATATCCCGCGCAGGCTGAGAACGAGCTCGCGCCCGTTGCCTTGCTCCTGGCCACCCCGCACCTGATTGGCGTCCGTCATCTGGCTTTCCTCAAGGCGTCCGGCGGACGCCATATCCGTCCGGCCGCCTGCGCGGCCGGACGGGACTTTATAGACTATTTCGTGATCCCAAGCTTCTTGCAGCCTTCTGCATAGCGGTCCACGCAGAGCTGTTCGGCCGTATTGATCTTCTTGTCGATGATCTCGGCCTTCAGGTTCTCCTGGGTGACTACCGCCGGGACGAAAAGCTTGGAAGGCGTGTCGAAAAGTGTCGCTTCGGCCTTCGGCGTCTCGCCGGCCAGGAACTGGACGGCAACATTTGCCGCAGCGCCCGCCACGATCTCGCTCGGCTTGGAAATGGTGTTGTACTGGTCGCCGGCGATGATGAGCTGCAGCGCCGCGATCGTCGCGTCGTTGCCGGTGACCGGCGGAACCGGATCGAAGCCGGCAGCCTTGAAGGCCGCGATCGCGCCGCCGGCCGTGCCGTCATTGGCCGCGACCACGCCCAGTATGTTCTTGTTGAAGCGGGTGATCTGGCCGCTCGCCCATTGCTGCGCCTTCGGCGGCGCCCAGTCCGGCGTGTCGTATTCGGACAGGATCGGATAGCCGCTGTTGTCGAGCCCGGAATGGATGCCCTTCTTGATGAGGCCAGCGGCGGCGTCCGTCGGCGAACCGTTGATCTGCAGGACACCCGTGCCCTCGCCCGCCTTCACGCCCGAAGCCTTCAGGTGCTCAACGAGCGAATCCGCGATCGCTTTGCCGATCGCCTCATTGTCGAAGGAGACGTAGAAATCGGCCTTGGCGTCAGGTACGGGCCGGTCATAGGCGATTACCTTGATGCCCTGGGCCTGCGCCTGGTGCACGAGCGAAGCGGCAGCTGTCGAGTCGACCGGGTCGAGCACGATCACCTTCGCGCCCTGCGAGATCGCCGAGTTGAACTGCTGCTGCTGGCGCGCGGCGTCCGCGTCGGCGTTCTGGTAGAGAACCTTGCAGGTCGGGCAGAGCTTTGCCATCTCGGCCTTGAAGCCGGGGAAGTCGTGCTCTTCATAGCGCGTCGAGGCCTGGTCGGGCATCAGGAACGCCACGGTGGCGTCCGAGACCTTCGCGCTCTGGGCAAAGGCCATGCCTGTGCCGACGAGCAGCGACAGTGTCAACGCCGTCAGGCCGGTGAACTTCCCTAAGGATTTCGTCATTCGTTTTCTCCCTTTGATATCGTTGTGAAACGTCCATTGCCGCTCAGCGGTCGCCGGGATGAACATCAATTCCACGTGCAGCCCGTCCGCTGTCGCGCCCGGGCTTCGACCAACTTCCAAGCAAAAACGCCTTCCAGTCTCGGGCCGCATGGGCGCGCCCTCGTCCGTTGCCTCGCGATCTGATGCTCTTCCTCGCTGCCTCCTCTGCCATAGCGGCGTGGTTCAAACTGAACCGCCACGCCGCTCTATCTTTTTGTCTACCCATCGGATTTGTCCGAAAACCGCTACGCACTTTTCGCTAACGCGGTCCTTCGGTTCGGTCCGATGCGCTAAGCGGCCTTGGCCGTGTTGATGTTGTCGAGCAGCAGTTGCCGGAACCGGGAAGGCGTCATGCCCTTCTCGGCCAGGAACTGCCTGTTGAAATTGGAGAGATTGTTGTAGCCGACCTCGAAGCAGATGCTGGTGATCGATGCCTGCTCGTCGCTCATCAGGATCTGGCAAGCGAGATTGATGCGCAGCCGCTTCACATACTGCACCAGCGACATGCCCGTATGCTGTCGGAAGGCGCGCGAAAAGGCGCTCGTCGACTGCCCGGCGATTCCCGCAAGATCGGCCTCGCTGAAGGGGCGGGTCAGGTTCTCCCTGATATAGGCGAGCGCCTTGTTGATGCCGACCGACATGTAGCCGGACGGATCGGGCAAATAGCTGGCGCTGGCCAGCATCCGCCGCCCTTGCGCCCGGCAGAGCAGGCCGGCGATCTGCATGAACAACTCGAGGCGGCGCACGCCCTGCGCATGCATCACCTCTTCCATGAGCGGCGACAGCTGCCGGCTGGTTTCCCTGCTGAACAGCACGCCGCGCCGGGAAGATTCCAGCACGGGCGCGAGCGCCGCAAGCTCGGGAAGCGCGTTCATCGCCCCGTTGATGAAATCCTCGCTGAACTGGATGATGCGGCAGCGCAGCGGAATGCTGGTGCCTTTCGGGATATCGCTGACCCAATTGTGCGGCAGGTTCGGCCCGGTCAGCACGAGATTGCCCGGCTCGAACTCGCCGATGAAATCGCCGACGAAGTAGCGGCCGGTTGTGGCGACCACCAGATGCAGCTCGTATTCGGGATGGAAATGCCATCGCACGGTGCGAAAGGGATAGCCGTGCGACCAGGCAGCAAAGGACTCACCGGGCCTTATCTGAACAACTTCGAGATCCGGCTCCATGTCCGTTTCCTCCGGGTCGGTGCGGGCGCCGCACGACCCTCCTCCCGAGCAGGCCGAATTTGCTTCGGCTCTTAACCAGGCTGCCACGGTAGGTGATCAATGCAGTTAGCTGCCACCACGTTTCGTGGCTAACAATGATACTTTTTTGACGGAGCGCGGAGCAAAATCGAGGGGGTATGTGGAAATGCCCGGGGTGGTGGGGAGGCTGTCGGGCATCTAGTCTACGCAAATCATCGACGCTGGAGACTGGCACAGGCGCAAACTGCCACGCTCCCCCTTCGCCCCTTGTGGGAGAAGGTGGCTCGGCGCGCAGCGCCGAGACGGATGAGGGGTGATCGTAGAGCGCAACGCCGCCGAAGACAGCGCTACCGCCACGGCTGCAGACTGGCATCCCGCGCATAGTCGATGATCGTGTCGCAGACGCTGGTGAGCTCCCGCACCACCTCGTCGTTCCAGAAGCGCAGCACGCGAAAGCCGCGGCGCTGCAATTCCGCATCGCGTACGGCGTCGTATCGGGATTCCGAGTGCTGGCTTCCATCGAGCTCGATGATCAATCTTGAATGAAGACAGACGAAGTCGGCGATGTAGTTGCCGATCGGCACCTGCCGGCGAAACTTGATGCGGTCGAGCCTGCGGTTGCGCAGCTCGCTCCAGAGCTTCTCTTCCGCCTCCGTCATCTCGCGGCGCATGGTGCGGGCGAAGCTTCTGTTCTTCGGTGGAACGGGCTGATGCGGCATGGCCGGAGCGTATCTCACTGGCGCTCCCTCTAGCAATGCAGCGCTCTACGAGTACCCCTCAACCGTCTCGGCGCTGCGCGCCGATCCACCTTGCATTGGAAATTGTGTACGAAGACGGGTCTCGCAAGGGACGCCAATGGCCGGGTGGCCACC
>NZ_JAWRCU010000038.1:0-13781 GCF_033542235.1 Mesorhizobium sp. BAC0120
GAACCTGAATTGCGTCGGCAAACACCGACGTCTTGCCGGTGACGCGGGGTGGAGCAGCCCGGTAGCTCGTCAGGCTCATAACCTGAAGGTCGCAAGTTCAAATCTTGCCCCCGCAACCAAACCAAAAACGCCCCGCACAAGCGGGGCTTTTTGCGTTTAGGGCTGCCTCGCGATGCCCGTGGCGGCATGCCCGGCGATCGCTCCTCAATCACCGACAGCATGAGAGCGAATGACCGGATGGGCCGTTGACAGTAAGCGTCCATTTGACCCCGTGTTTCGCAGATCAATGAAGGGGGCGACACTCCCGCGATGATTCTCGCAGGAGATTGGTTTGCAGTCTGCACCGAAGTCCAGACCTGACTATTTAGTTGCCGTCGATCGCCGCGCCTATGCGGGCGATCGCCTGCTGATAGACACCCGCGGAGTTCCACGCCGCGATGGCGCCCATGTTGCCCTGATAGCCCCCGCCGGCCCGCCAGCCGTGCGCCCTAAGGAAGTTGGCCGTAGACATCAGCGCGGTATTCTTGTCGCGCAGGTTCCTGCTGCCGACACCGTATTTTAGGATGTTCCCGGGCAGGAATTGGGTGTGGCCGATCTCGCCGGTCATGGCGCCGACCGAGCTGACACTCAGTGCGCCGCTGTCGACTAGCTTGAGCGCCGCGATGGCATGCGGGACGAAGAATTGTTGGCGGCGGCAATCGTAGGCGAGCGTCACGATTGCCGAAACAGTGTTCTGGTTGCCCATGGAGGCGCCGAAGCCGGTCTCCATGCCCCAGATGGCGAGCAGCACCCCGGGGGGCACGCCGTAGTTGCGCTCGACCTTGTCGAAGAGCGCTGCGTTCGCCTTCTTGAGCGAACGGCCCTTGGAAATGATCGCGGAGCCACCGCGTCGTCTCATAAAGTCGTCGACGGAGCCGCTGAAAGCCTTCTTGGCGGCGCGGTCGGCCTGAATGGTCCCTGCGGCGTATTTCGCGCCGGCAAGCGCCGCAAGGCCCTTCTTCTTGACGCCGGCGGCCCCTGCCTCCTCGGCAAACCCCACTTTCCACTGTTCAAACCCGGCGGCACCGTTGCCGCATGAGGCCGCCTGAGCAACGCACGTCAGAAGGCATGAGGCGACGGCGCTCGCAGCAGCAATCAACTTTCCTGTGGCAAAGCATGCCATGTCGCTCTCCCAATAGGTCTGAACCATCATGCATCCGCCGCACGGCGCGGGCCGGGCACAGCGTGAATAGACGAGCCACCGTGATCCATGCTGCGAGTGCCCGAAAACCCGACTCAATGCCCTCCATCTGCCGTTCCTTCCGGAGCGCCGTTTCAAACTCAGCGAAACTGGCGAGGAGACCGAATAGCAGCTTCCCGCTTCGGGTCGTAGTGTCGATGCCGCTATGGCTTAGATTACCTGAGACTATAATCCGTTTCGGGATCACATTCAGAGAGACTGGGTTCAAGTTATCTGCCGCCATTTTCGCGCGATCACAGTGCAATTCCGATGGCTCGCATCTCGTCGGCACGCTCATGGGCGGGGTGGCGGCCGCTCAGGAAACGCCGGATTTCGATGCCCTGCCACATCAGATCCGGCTAGGGCATCGAAATCCGGCGCAAGGGTCGCGGCAACCGCGTCACCCCAGCGAATCCAGGTGCAGCTAAGTGTCCGGCGCCGCCGCTTCACATCGATTTTGGCGTTGAACAAGGCGTTGACAATCCAGGCGTCGCAAAACATTGTCGAGGCATGGTCGAGCAGGACACTCACATAGTCTCCCGGTTCGCCGGCATCCCAGAAGGCGGGATGCCGGGATGTCGACCGCTCTAACGTCGTTTGCGGAACGATATCTGGGCCTCGCCCCTTCGTGGACGAGGCTTTCCGCATGAGCTGTGCTTCGTCCCATCATGTTCGATGGAGTTCACCTTGGCACAAAACATCTACGACAATCCCGACTTCTTTTCAGGCTACAGCCGGCTTCCACGGCAGGTGCATGGCCTTGCCGGTGCCCCCGAATGGCCGCGCTTGCGCGCCATGTTTCCCGATGTCGCGGGCAAACGTGCCGTCGACCTCGGCTGCGGTTTCGGCTGGGTTTCACGTTGGCTGCGTGAAAGCGGCGCCGACAAGGTCCTGGGTATCGACCTGTCCGAGAACATGATCGCTCGGGCGAGGGAGACTACCGCCGACACTGAAATCGATTATCGAATTGCGGATATCGAGACAGTCGAGCTTCCGGAGGCGGCTTTCGATTTCGCCTTCAGTTCCCTGACGTTCCACTACATTCGCGACTTCGACCGGCTCGCTCGCATGATCCATCGGGCGCTTACGCCGGGCAGCCATTTTGTGTTCTCGATCGAGCACCCGATCTTCATGGCCGCCGCCCATCCGAATTGGATCGAAGATGAAGACGGGCGAAAGGCATGGCCAGTGAATCGCTATTCCATCGAAGGGGAGCGCCGCACCGACTGGCTTGCCAAAGGCGTCGTGAAATATCACCGCACTATCGGCACCACCCTCAATGCGCTGATACGCGCCGGATTTGCCATCGAAGCCGTGGATGAGTTCGCGCCAACGCTGGAACAGATCAGGGAAAACCCGGCGCTGGAGGAAGAACTGGAACGGCCGATGATGCTTCTTGTGTCGTCCAGTCGATAGCGTCTGTGGCGTCAACGCTGCAACTCCCTCACGACCCTTGCGGCCGGGAGGCCAGCAGGGCCGTGGGGGGATGGCAATGACTCTCGAATGCAGAACAATGAATGATGCTGACCCTCGCCCGGAGGTGGCAGACAGCCACCACGGGGAAGTTCATTGCCAAAGACACCGCCGCAACATGGGCGATGCCTCATTTGCCGGAGCCAATGACGGAAGTGTTGACCTATGCGCGCGAGGCATATCTTGGCCGAGCCAACGATGATCGGGGAAACAGGCCGTTCGATGCACGGCAGATGGCAAATCATCCGCACCAACAGGTGATCGCAGCTCTGACGGCATAGAAGGAGCTCCATCTGAGCTCAAGATAGACGTGCTGCCAGACCAGCGCGGCCCTCCCATCAGCAAGAGGCGGCGGCAAGTGGCTGCAGCCGCCCGACAGACGCTCCCTTCTCAGTGAGCGGGCCTCTGTTCCTGACCCGCCGATGGATTGCCGGGCATTCGGGCAATCGCGACTTCGCCGGCCTCCTGCGTGCCGCTCAAATGCTGCTCGGCGACGCGGTATAGTTCCTGGAATTCCAGTGCGTCCTCGAACATCACGCCGGCTACCCTGACAGACAGCATGCCTTGATCGCCAGTCTCGACCGATTGGTTTGGAGCGAAATAAACGCCTGCTACCCCGGCCCGGATGCGCTCGCCGACCGAGCGCGCATTATTCTCGCTCGCACCAGGCAAGAAGATGCCAAACTCGCCAGGGCCAAGGCGACCAACGATGTCTTCACTTCGGACGGATGAGCGGATCGTCGCGGCAATCAGGCGGAGTGCTTCTTCGCCCCAGCCAAAGCCGTAACGCATGTTGATCGCCCTGAGATTGTCGGCATTTATGATCAGAAATGCCCCCTGTCGCGGCCCCGCCTTCGGCTTGGCGGCCGCTCTCAGGTCGACCACTGAAGCGAAGGCACTGCTGTTGAAGAACGCGGTCACCCGATCATGGGATGCGGAGTGCGTCAGTTCTCTCCGCTGACGGCGGATTTCCTGCAAGCAGTAGCCGAGTGCCAACGACAGCGGCGCGCCAATCATGATGGGCAGCACGGCTGCACCGATCACGCTGCGTACGAAGGCGGTAAGACTGTCGCTGAAGAGAAGAAGGTAATTGACCAGCAGCGAGAAGGCGAGGCTGATCGCTGTCCCCATCAACGTTACTCGAGCAATATATCCCCATGCTCGAACTCGGTTTTGGGATTCTTCATGCACCACGGGCCGGCTCCTGTTCAAGTCAGCCGCGTTCTACCTCGCCCCGGTTCCGCTTCAGTTTCATGAAAGAAGCGCATTTGAACTACCCACGCCTTTGGCGAATCGCCAGGTTGTTCGTAAGTCGTGATCGATCGACAGCGCACATGTCAATGACTGCGACCCATCTCTGCGGCCGACCAGTCAGGCTGGGATCCCGGATGTTACTGAGCGGCAAGCGTTCAAGTAGGGCCGCAACGCCGCTGCAGCTCTTCGTTCCGCATCGTCTGCCTGAAAACCGCTGCCCCAACAGTTTTCAGTCCGATGCGCCAAGTCAGAATATTGCGGGAGGTGGCTGGATTTTCTTGAGGCGGCCCTTGTCGATCCGATAGAGCGCAAGCAGCCGATCGCAGCTGCCGTCGCTGCGGAAACGGAAAGTGCCGGTTGCTCCCCTGAATCCCTTGCCGTCTTCGACTATCACGCGGGCAAAGCCGTCGCGTCCGAGCGCCCGCGCGATGCCCGAGGAGAGCGCCACGACGTCATAGGCGTAGGCCGCGAGCGGCGTGAGCTCACGGCCGAACCGTGCGCGAAAGGTGCTTGCCACGGTGCTCAATTCGGCCTCGTCGAGATCTGCGATCAGGACTCCATTGAACAACGGATTGCTGAGATCGGAAGCTCGCCAGCTGTTGTTCCCGGCGATCTTGATCCTTGCCCCGCCCTTTGCCCTGACTGCTTCGACGATCATCGCCGGGTCAAATGCGCCACCGGCTATGATCACGGCATCCGGCGAGCTCGTCACCGCAAAGACCGTGTCCACGGCTTTCAACACCGAGGCTCGATCCTGCGAGTAGCGAGCCTTTGCGACAATCCGGCCGCCGTGATCGGCTGCTGCGAAGTCGACGGCTTTCTCCGTCGCGGCAGCACCAAACCCTTCCGGAGCGAGGAGAACGAAATTGCGCGCGCCCTCCTTGGCAAGCGCCCGTGCTCCGGCCGCCGCACTGACACCGTTCTGCAGGGCGACATCATAGATGCTCGCCGCCCCGGGAACGCCATCCGCCAGCAGGAAGATGGGCGAGAGCTTGCCGCCTCTTATCGTCGCGACATCCGCAGCGGCTGGCGCCTCGAATGGACCGATGATGGCTGCAGCGCCTTCGCCCATCGCCTTCAGCGCCGCGCTCTTCGCTCCGGCGGACGAATCCTCCAGCGTGACGGTCAGCACGTCTTTCCCGAGATGCTCAACGGCGAGCGTCGCCCCCTCCCTGACGTCACGGGCCCGCTCAGCAACGGCACCGGTCGCGGAGAACGGCAGGAGGGTCGCGATCCGAACCGAGCCGGATCCGATCTTCGTTTCGGCAGAGTGAGGCGGGGAACTCACCGAAGGTGCGGGCGTGGCGGCCCGCATATCGAAAACATTCTTGTCCCCGCTCCCCGACGTGCAGCCGGTCGAGGCGAGCGCAAGAAGCAGCAACCAAATCGGCTTCAATGCATATAGCTCTGCATGCGGCTATACGCGCATCCGCAATTGTTGAGATTCTGCTCGTCGCGATAGCTGGCCTTCAGGTAGCCATATGCCTTGCCGCAGGAATATTTGGCCTCGTTCGCCCAGACGAAGACCGGCCGGCTGGAATAGATCCAGCGCTGATCGTTGCTGACGGCGATCGCCTCGTCCATGAGCCGGGCGACCTCCTGCTTGAGGCTGACCACATCATTGTCGACAAGCAAGGCTATCGACTGGTGGTCGGCGCAGTATGGGGGCTGCTCGGCGACGATCACATCGGCAGCCAGGGCAGGCCCGACGGCCGCCCCCAGCAGCGCCAAGATGGCTAATTTCCTGACAAGTCCCCTCATATCCGCGCTCCCCAAAATGCAGTGATTGTCACGCTAGCGAAAATGCGGCCGGAAGCAAGCTCCCGGCCGTCACTGTCAAGGCGTGGTGTGGACAGTCGTCTGGTGGCTGTCGTCGTACAGGATCTTGATGGTGTCGTGGACGCCGGTGAGCGTCGCGACCTCCACGAAGTTCGTGCCCGGACCGGTCCCGTCCGCATCGACTTTCACAGAGGTATTCGCACCGACGGTGCTGACCTGTACGAGGCTCAACGCGTCCGCTGCGTTGGCGGGAGCCCCGGCACCCAAGGCACCGAATACCTTGCTCAGATCGAGGACATCGCCTTCGCCTGAGTTGTAGTCGGTAATGATGTCGTGAATGTTGAGGTTGAGCGAGTCGGCGCCGATGACGAAAGTGTCGGCTCCGGCGCCGCCGGTCATGGTGTCAGAACCAGTACCCCCAATCAGTATATCGTTGCCGCTGCCACCGATCAGGGTGTCGTTACCGGCGCCACCGTTCAGGATGTCGTCGCCACCACCACCGTACAACGTGTCGTGCAAGGATGAACCGGTCAAATTGTCCGCAAACGACGTGCCGATAAAGCCCTCAATGTTCGTGTAACTTCCCGAAGTCGTTCCGGCATTGAAGTTCGTTGGCAAAGAACTTTGAACCAAGGTCAGAGTAACGCCCGAAGTCAGTTCTGAAAAATCAAGCAGGTCGGTCCCTGAGCCTCCATCGTAGCTCCCGCTACTATTGTTGGCGATCCTGAGAACGTCGTTGCCGCTTCCACCATACATGGCGTTGTTGGCGAAGGCTCCACCGATCAGTAGATCATCGCCACCGCCGCCATAAAGAGAGTTCGATGAATTGTCGGCACCAATGAGAAGATCGTTGCCGTCACTGGCGCTTTCCTGCACGCCATCGCCATAAAGGACATGCGATCCAGCGACAGTTGCCGCCAGGACGTCATTGCCCTGTCCCCCCTGGATGTTCGCATTGCCTTGGGCTTCGATCAGAATATCGTTCCCGGACGTTCCGATCAAAGCATTGACCCTTGTTACTGTCGCTGTCGTGGCTGTCTGATTGACTCCGTCGGTAGCGCTATAGTTGAACGAGTCGGATGAGCCGGTTGGGCCTGTAATCTTGAACGTGATGCGCTCATGATCCGCGGACAACGTGGCGTTCGACGTCACCGAGGCGACTGACAACTTGTCGCCATTCAGATCAGTGTCATTCCAAAGCAGGGCCGCCGCGGGGATAATGAAATCGCTGGCGTTAGTCTTGTGCACCAAAACAGAGTCGGCAATGGCTGTCGGCGGCACGTTCTCCACCACGTCCAATACGCCGATCGTGAAGTCCTGCGTCGATGTGCCCCCGTGCCCGTCCGAAGCCTGGACGGTGATCGTGTGTGAGGCGTTCGTTTCGAAGTCGAGGGCGCCCGCCACCGTCACGACACCGGTCGTCGCATCGATCGCGAAACGGCCGCCGGCATTGTTGGTGAGCGTATAGGATACCGTGTCGCCTGCGTCTGGGTCGGTGGCGTGCGCCGTGATGCCCACCACGGTGCCAATTGCAGCATTCTCGGCGACGGTGTTGGGAGCCGTGTCTGTGTCGGTCGGCCTTGTCGGGTTGTCATTGGCACCGGTGATGTGGATCGTCAGCGTCGAGGTGCTGGTCGCGCCGTTGGCGTCCTGCACGCCGTATTTGAAGACGTCGTCGACCTCCTGGCCTGCCCTCAGCGCGTCGAAGGCTGCATTCGGGGTGTAGGTGTACGTGCCGTCCGCCTTCATGATGAGGTCGCCATAGGTGCCGTGGGCGACACCGTCAGTGCCTGCCGACACCCAACTGACGGGTTGCCCGTTCGGCGATAGCGGCTGGATGGTGACCACGCTGAGCGCATCGCCATCGGGGTCGCTGTCATTGGCGAGAACATTGCCCGACGGAGCCGCCACACCGGCGTCGATACCGGACGTATCCGAAAGCGACAGAGTATCGGCCGTCAGAACCGGCGCGTCGTTGGTGCCGGTCAGCTTGATCTCGACGACATGCTGAGCGGTGCCGCCCTGTCCGTCGGAGACTTCGATCGTGTAGCTGATGATCGACTGCCAGCCCTTGGGCAGGAAATTGAATGCCTCGCTGCCGGAGTCGAACGACCAGTTGATCTTTCCTTCCGTGGCACCGTTTCCGATCACCGGATTGGTCCCGAGGTGGAAGAAGTCCTTCAGTTGATCGAGGGTGACATGGCTAAGGATGCCGGCTCCGGTTGCGGTGACCGAGACCACCTGGGCATTGACCGTATTGGGGACATCGAGATCGGTGACGGTCAGCGTTCCGCTGGTGGTCAGCCCGGCATCGGTCTCGATCAGCGACTGGTGGTCGCTGTCGCCCGCCTGGACAGTGATCACCGGCGCGTCATTGGTGCCGGTGAGCTTGATCTCGACGACATGCTGAGCGGTGCCGCCCTGTCCGTCGGAGACTTCGATCGTGTAGCTGATGATCGACTGCCAGCCCTTGGGCAGGAAATTGAATGCCTCGCTGCCGGAGTCGAACGACCAGCTGATCTTTCCTTCCGTGGCACCGTTTCCGATCACCGGATTGGTCCCGAGGTGGAAGAAGTCCTTCAGTTGATCGAGGGTGACATGGCTCAGGATGCCCGCTCCGGATGCGGTGACCGAGACCACCTGGGCATTGACCGTATTGGGGACATCGACATCGGTGACGGTCAGCGTTCCGCTGGTGGTCAGCCCGGCATCGGTCTCGGTCAGCGACTGGTGGTCGCTGTCGCCCGCCTGGACGGTGATCACCGGCGCGTCATTGGTGCCGGTGAGCTTGATCTCGACGACATGCTGAGCGGTGCCGCCCTGGCCGTCGGAGACTTCGATCGTGTAGCTGATGACCGACTGCCAGCCCTTGGGCAGGAAATTGAATGCCTCGCTGCCGGAGTCGAACGACCAGCTGATCTTCCCGTCCGTGGCACCGTTTCCGATCACCGGGTTGGTCCCGAGATGGAAGAAATCCTTCAGTTGATCCAGAGTGATGTGGCTCAGGATGCCCGCACCAGACGCGGTTACCGAGAGCACCTGGGCATTGACCGTATTGGGCACATCGAGGTCGGTGACGCTCAGCGTACCGCTGGCGGTCAGCCCGGCATCGGTCTCGGTCAGCGACTGGTGGTCGCTGTCGCCCGCCTGGACGGTGATCACCGGCGCGTCATTGGTGCCGGTGAGCTTGATCTCGACGACATGCTGAGCGGTGCCGCCCTGGCCGTCGGAGACTTCGATCGTGTAGCTGATGACCGACTGCCAGCCCTTGGGCAGGAAATTGAATGCCTCGCTGCCGGAGTCGAACGACCAGCTGATCTTCCCGTCCGTGGCACCGTTTCCGATCACCGGATTGGTCCCGAGATGGAAGAAATCCTTCAGTTGATCCAGAGTGACGTGGCTAAGGATGCCCGCACCAGACGCGGTTACCGAGAGCACCTGGGCATTGACAGTATCGGTGCCATCGACATCGGTGACGCTCAGCGTACCGCTGGTGGTCAGCCCGGCATCGGTCTCGGTCAGCGACTGGTGGTCGCTGTCTCCCGCCTGGACCGTGATCACCGGCGCGTCATTCACCGGATTTACCGTGATCGATACCGTGTTGCCGACGTGCGGATCGCTTTCGTCGCCGTCGCCGTCCGTGATGATGTAGGAGAAATCCGCCGTCCCGTTGAAATTGGCGTTCGGCGTGAAGGTCCAGTTTCCTTGCGCGTCGAAGGTGTAGACGCCGACGCCGAGCACGGTGAAGGCGTAGACGCCGCCGCCCTGATTGACACCTTCGGTGGCGATCGTATGGAAGTTGGTCCCGCCGTCGAAGCTGATCTTGGTCAGAGTCGCGCCATCGGCGCCCTGGATGTCGTTATCCAGGACATTGCCGCCGTGGGTACCCGTATCCTCGTCGAACGACACCGGGTCGTCTGCGACTGCTATCGGCACGTCGTCGGCGACATTAACGGTGAAGCTCTGCTCGATCGTATCGCCGTCGCCGTCGGTTGCGACCACAGTGAAGCCGAGCGAGAGTGACGTGCCGTCGCCGGTAACGTGGTCCAGATTCTGGTACAGCGTGAAGATGTAGGTCGGATTCGCTGGTGAGCTCAGGGCGACGATAAAGACCGGCTGATCGATCGTCTCCGTCGACTTGAAGGCGACCAGCTGCTTTTCGCCGCTATCCGTCGTGCGCAGCTCGTAGGAAAGAGCGACACCGTCGGATGTGATCCCCGTCGGGTGCAGGGGATGGCCCCCGACATCGGTGGCGAAGTCGATGCGCGCGCCCTTTTTGTCTGCCCCCCAATCGATCTTCAGCGACTCGAAGCCGAACTGGACACCGGGAAGGCCGGCCTCGCTGACACTGGCGGACACCGGCGTGCCTTTCGAGGTCGGCACGTCGTCGGTCACATTCACGGTGAAGGACTGGTCGATCGCATCGCCGTCGCTGTCCGTTGCACGGATGTCGAACCTGATCGCAAGCGAATCTGTACCGCCGCCGGAGGCATGATCGAGGTTCTGGAACAGCGTGAAGGTATAGGTGGCGTTGTCTTCGGTGAAAGCCACGATGAAGACCGGCTGTGCCGCGCTCTCGCCTGTCTTATAGGCTGTGAGCACGTCATTGCCCTGACCGTCAGTGACGATTTGGTAGACGAGTGGGTTTCCGCCGGAGCTCAGGCCTGCCGGCAGGCCCGCGAGGCCGTCTTTGAAGTTGATATGCTTGGCCGCGCCATCGTCAGAATTCCAGTCGATGGCGAGCGAGGCGCTCACGACCTGTGCGCCAGGCACGCCCGCCTCATCGACGGTGCCGGTCCCGGCGGTGCCGGCCGTTGGCGTGTCATCGATCACGTTGACGGTGAAGTGGCCGCCGACGCTGTCGCCATCCGAATCCGTTGCGACGAAGTCGAAGGCAAGCGGCAACGAGGTTCCGTTCGCGCCTGTATGGTCGAGATTATTGCTCAGCGTGAAGTTGTAGCTTCCCGAACCATCGTCTGAAAGCGTTACGGTAAAGATCAGGGCGCTGGCCGGTGGTGTCGAGCCAATCCAGACGCCGCCCTTCTCCGTGATGTAGTTGGTGCCGTCGTAGCGGTAGGCCGTCAGCGTGTGGCCGTCATTGGAAAGCTCGTAGCGGATGCCGTAGCCGTTCGACATGACGCCGGCCGGCGTCGCGCCGTCCAAGCTGGGGTCGAAAACCACGTCGCGGTCATTCGGGCCGGAATTCGGGTTGGCGTTGTCGGCGCCCCAGTTAATGTAGAGCGGCGCGTCCACGATGCTTTGCGAGACGAATGCGTTCGAACCACCGCTCTGCGTCGTTTCGACGAGCGTCGGATCGCTCGCATGCAAATCTACGTTTGCCAGATAAGTGCCGGTGTTATCTCCCGGTCCCGTCTCTACGAAGCGGATGGTATTCGAGGTTCCGTCGGCGATCAGATTGAGCGTCGCCGTGGTCATCGTCGTTCCCGGCGCGTAATGCGCGACCAGGGTGTTGTTCCAATAGACATCCAGGCCTGCGCTGGCTGGATTGGATGCGCCATACTCGAAACTCAGCGTATAGCTTTGTCCAGCCACGAGGGCGACCGTCTGTGAAATGCCGACATTGCCGGGCGTCGCGGCGAGGTCGACCATGGGCGCGCCATTGCTGGTGGACACACCAAGATAGCCGCTGTCGATTCTCTCGAGTTGCACACCCGTCTGGCCTGGCGTCGTACCCTCGATCTGCCATCCTGTGACATTGGTCGACGATTGTCCCCAGCTTTCGCTGTTCCAGACACCATCCGTGAACTGGCCGTTAACAAGCTGATTGCCCGCCGCTGGCGCTCCGATCACCGGCGTGTCATCGTCGACGTTAATCGTCAACGAGCCGTTGGCCGTGTCTCCGTCGCCATCCTTCACCTGGTAGGTCAGCGTGAAGCTCTGGTTGTTTTCGTCATTGCCCGCCTGGTGGGCAATCGGCGCGTTCTGCGTCACCGTATAGGCGCCGCTCGCCGGGTTCAGCGTCACCGTGATGACCGTCGTGCCGTTCTGCTTGATCAGCAGGTTGTCGCCCGACTTCTCATAGGTGAAGCCCGTCGCCCCGCCGCTCGTCGTCACATTGGTCAGCCACTCGATCGTGCCGCCGTCGGCGCCGAAGGAGTGCGCCAGCGTGCCGGACGTATTCTGCGCATCGGCGTCATCGCCTGGGCCGCCGGGATTGCCGCCCGCGAGCGCGTCGTCGTCGAGGCGGACGAGGCCATTCGTACCGGCGGTCGGGCCGTCGTCGAGGAACTGGATCTTGTCGCCGATCTGCACCGTCTTGGTGACGGTGTCGCCGTCATTGTCGGTGACGCTGTAGGACACCTGGATCTTGCCGGAGAGGTCGACCGCCTCGTTCGCGCTATTTGGATTGCCATGCGCGAGCGACAGGTACTGGGCGATATTGACGCCGCCGAAGGCATCGATCGCGATGGCGAAGGCAGCCTGGCCGTTGGCGCCGCCGACGCGGCCCACGATAAGGTCGCCCTCCTGGAACAGGCGAATGTCGTCGCCCGCCGTGGTCTTCAGGCCGGACAGCACGCCATCGTTGCCGACGATCTGCAGCGCCAGGGTCTTCGAGCCCGGTTCGTCCGCGCCGGTGTTCGAGGAGTAGGTGAACAGGACGTTGCGCGCATAGCCGATCGCGCCCGAGCCCGCGACATCCGGATCATCGCCCTTGTTGGCGACGCCGGAGAACAGGGCTTGCGCAAATGCGGCCGGAATGCCGGAGAGATCGTTCGTGCCGCTCTGGGCGCCGGGCGTCTCGTCGTGCACGACACTGTTGTTCGTCAGGGCCAGATTGACCACCGGCACGTCGTCGGTGACCGTCACCTTCGCCTTGCCGGTGAGCGTCACGCTGTCGCCGTCGCCATCGGTCGCCTTGATGACGGAGCCGAAGTCGATGGCGTTGATCGAACCGCCCTTTGCGACCAGATCCGTGTTCTCGTCCGCGCTTCCGGGCGCAGGCTTCACATGGTCGAGCTGGTCATACAGGCGGAACGTAAAGTTGCCGTGCGAATCGAGCGTGAAGCTCAGCACCGTCCGGTCGCCGATCGCGTTGTACTTGCCGTTGCCGTTGTCGACATAGCCGATCAGCGCGTTGCCGACGACCGCAAAGCTCAGCACCCCACCCTTCGACTGCAGGCCGAGCGCCGCCATGGCGGCGGCCGCATCGCCGGTGAAGGAGAAGCCGCCGCCCGCCGCCGGGCCGTCGGCGCCGAAGGAGACCGTCGAAGCCAGAGAGCCCGACGCCGTGGCAGCACCAAGAAGATCGGTCGAGGAGCCGTCACCCGTGCCGTCATTCGGGCTGGTGCCCACCGACAGCAGGTTCGCGATATCGTCCTCGTTGACCGTGACCGGCGCCGTGCCCGCCGCAAGCGTCGGGCCGTCGTCGTCGACATTGATCGTCAATGAGCCGTTGGCCGTGTCTCCGTCGCCATCCTTCACCTGGTAGGTCAGCGTGAAGCTCTGGTTGTTCTCGTCATTGCCCGGCTGGTGAGCGATCGGCGCGTTCTGCGTCACCGTGTAGGCGCCGCTCGCCGGGTTCAGCGTCACGGTAATGACCGTCGTACCGTTCTGCTTGATCAGCAGGTCGTCGCCCGACTTCTCATAGGTGAAGCCGGTCGCCCCGCCGCTCGTCGTCACATTGGTCAACCACGAGATCGTGCCGCCGTCGGCGCCGAAGGAATGCGCGAGCGTGCCCGACGTATTCTGAGCATCGGCGTCATCGCCCGTGCCGCCGGGATTGCCGCCGGCAAGCGCGTCATCGTCGAGGCGCACGAGGTCATTCGCACCGGCTGACGGGCCGTCGTCGAGGAACTGGATCTTGTCGCCGATCTGCACGGTCTTGGTGACGGTGTCGCCGTCATTGTCGGTGACGCTGTAGGACACCTCGAGCTTGCCGAGGAGGTTGACCGCCTCGTTGGCGCTGCTCGTATTGCCATGCGCGAGCGACAGGTACTGGGCGACGCTCACGCCTCCGAGGCCATCGATGGCGATGGCGAAGGCGGCCTGGCCGTTGGCGCCGCCGACGCGGCCCACGACAAACCCACCCTCCTGA
>NZ_JAWRCU010000039.1:0-13034 GCF_033542235.1 Mesorhizobium sp. BAC0120
TGCTCATCGACGGTTGTAGCCGAAGGGGCGTCGGGCGACTTCGCCAAGCCTCGAACCGGATGGCCATCCGGTTCGAGGCTCAGTCGCTTCCATCGCACAGAAATCTTTCCGCGCAGATACAAGGGGCTGCGCCCGACGGTCAAAATCTACCATCGGCGGTGTCAACCGCGGTAGGCGGCGTTCCTTCACCGCAAGATGAATCGGCGTAGAGCCTTTCACCCTATGGCCGTGACAATGTTGCTGCGGATGGAAACAATCCACCCCGGATGTTTCACTTCAGCATGCGACGGCGGAGATTTCTCGAAACAACCCACAACTACGCTGTCGCTGATGCTGTAGGAGGGTCGGGGCAACGAGCGAAGGCGATATTGTTGCGCCGGCGCTCGGATCTGCGAATGCAGACGACATTCCCGGCCTCAAGCTGTAAACTGAGCCAATTGGGGGCTGCCGAGAGGTTTATCATGGCAAGCTGGAGACCCGATCCTTCATTTTATCCCTCGCCGAGAATGGCAGCCAAGGCGCCGGCCGAAGGGCTGGCCTATGTGGCCGCCTTCGATCCCGACCGCAAGAAACCCGACGCGATCGCCGTCGTCGATGTCAATCCGACCTCCTCGACCTATTCGCGGATCGTCGGCCAGGTGGACATGCCGAACCTAGGCGACGAGCTGCATCATTTCGGCTGGAACGCGTGTTCGTCCTGCCTGTGTCCGAATGCGCCGCATCCCCACATGGAGCGTCGTTATCTCGTGGTTCCCGGCCTTCGATCGTCGCGGCTCCACATCATCGACACCAAGCCCGATCCGAGGAATCCGAAGATCGTCAGGGTCATTGAACCCGAGGAGATCGCGGAAAAGGCAGGATATACGCGGCTGCACACGATCCATTGCGGACCGGAGGGGATATACGTCAACGCGCTCGGCAATGCCGAAGGCAAGGCGCCCGGCGGCATATTCCTGCTCGACCCCGATAGCTTCGACGTGCTCGGCCAGTGGGAGATGGATCGCGGCCCACAGAAGCTCGCCTATGACTTCTGGTGGCATCTTGGCCATGACACGATGGTGACGAGCGAATGGGGGACGCCCGACACGTTCGAGAGCGGGCTGATCCCCGAGGTCCTGCTCGGCAGCAAATATGGGCGTCGGCTCCATTTCTGGGACCTGCACAAGCGCAAGCATCTGCAGGAGATCGACTTCGGTGAGGAGCACCAGCTCGTGTTCGAGTTGAGGCCGGCGCATGACCCGACCAAGGCCTACGGCTTCGTTGGCTGCGTGATCAGCCTGAAGGATCTGTCGTCCTCGATCTGGACCTGGTACCGCGAGGGCAACAAATGGGGCGCGACCAAGGTGATCACGATCCCGGCCGAGCCGGCCGATCCCGATCGCCTGCCGCCAGTCCTCAAAGGCTTCAATGCCGTCGCCCCGCTGGTCACCGACATCGACCTCTCGATGGACGACCGCTTCCTCTACGTCTCCTGCTGGGGCACCGGCGACATGATCCAGTACGACGTATCGGATCCCTTCAAGCCGAAGGAGACGGGAAGGGTCCGCATCGGCGGCATCGTTTCCCGCGCCAGCCATCCTGGCGCCAAGAACGGCACGCTGAATGGCGGCCCACAGATGGTCGAGATCAGCCGCGACGGCAAGCGCGTCTACTTCACCAACTCGCTCTACGGACCTATCGACCCGCAGTTCTATCCCGAGGGGATCGACGGCTGGATGGTGAAGCTCGATGTCGGCGAGAATGGCGGCATCAAGTTCGACGAGAAGTTCTTCGTCGATTGGCCGAAAGGCCATCGGCCGCATCAGGTGCGGCTGGAAGGTGGAGACTGCTCGTCCGACTCCTACTGCTATCCATGATGTGCCGGGCACCTGACATGTATGGGCAGGGCAATCGCATATGACACGGAGGACCCCCACTCCGCCTCGCTTCGCTCGGCACCTCCCCCCCTCAAAAGGGCAGAGGAAGGGCGACTGGCATTGCGGCCGGCGCTTCCTCTCCCCCGTCGACCGGGGGAGAGGTGGTGCGCAAAGCGAACCGGAGTGGGGGTCGATCAGGATCTAGCATGTCGCCCTGGCTGATCCTTGCCGGCCTCGGCGCCTTCCATGGCCTGAACCCGGCCATGGGCTGGCTGTTTTCGGTCGCGCTTGGCATGCACCGCAAGAGCCGACGCATTGTCTGGCTCTCGCTTGTCCCGATAGCGCTGGGGCATGCGGCGTCGGTGGCGGCCGTCGTGCTCGCGGTCGCAGCCCTCGGATTGGTCATCGACCAGCATCCGCTGGAAGTGATGGCCGGCCTGCTGCTTATCGCCTGGGCCGCCTACCAGCTGATCTGCGGTCACCGCCATAAAGTCCGTATCCGCATGCAGACGGGTCTCGCCGGGCTTGGCCTCTGGTCCTTTCTGATGGCGACGAGCCACGGGGCAGGGTTGATGCTGGTGCCGGTCGTCATGCCGCTCTGTCTCGCTGCGACGCCGGCGCACGAACTCACGGCCGCAGGCTCGCTGCCGGTGTCCCTTGCGGCTGTCGGCGTGCACACGGCGGCGATGCTCGCCGTAACCGCTGCGATTGCGGCAATCGTCTACGAATGGCTGGATATTGCCTTCCTGCGGCGTGGCTGGATCAACCTCGACTATCTCTGGACCGCGGCACTGACGGCAGCTGGGCTCATCCTCGTGGTCTAGGGCGTGCTGCACAACTCGTTTGACGCAGGCGCTGCCCCTCACCCTCTCCCCGTGAACGACGGGGAGAGGGGATTCTGAGACGTTGCCGCCCCCCTCTCCCCATTCTTACGGGGAGAGGGCAAGGGTGAGGGGCGGCGCCAACGCAAAACCAGAAGACCCCGGCTGCCTTACCTCACCGCCATGCCACGCTCGTCGAAGCGGTAGGTCCGCCCCGCATCCGGCGTGGCATAAAGCGTCGCGCCGGGCTCAGCGCGGTATTCGCCGAAGAGGCGGATGGTGATCAGGCCTGCCTGCTCGGTTTCGAGGTAGACATTGGTGTCGGCGCCGAGATGCTCGGCATGCACGACGGTGCCTTTCCAGGCGCCGCCCTGGTCGGACACTGAGATGTGCTCGGGCCTGACACCGACGGTCCTGGCGCTGTCGCCCAGCCTTGCGCCTTCGATGAAGTTCATCTTCGGCGAGCCGATGAAGCCTGCGACGAATTCATTAGCCGGCGAATTGTAGAGCTGCATCGGTGCGCCGACCTGTTCTATTCTGCCGGCATTGAGCACGACGATCTTGTCGGCGAGCGTCATCGCCTCGACCTGATCATGCGTGACATAGATCATCGTCGCCTTGAGCTCGCGATGCAGCTTGGCGATCTCGAGGCGGGTGTTGACGCGCAACGCCGCATCGAGATTCGACAGCGGCTCGTCGAACAGGAAGAGCTTTGGCTCGCGCACGATGGCACGGCCGATCGCGACGCGCTGGCGCTGGCCGCCCGAGAGCTCGGCCGGGCGCCGCTCGAGATATGGGTCGAGCGACAGCATGGACGAGGCGGCAGCGATGCGCTTGCCAATGAGGTCGGCCGGCGCGCCGGCCTGCTTGAGGCCAAGCCCCATATTGTTGCGCACCGAGAGGTGCGGATAGAGCGCATAGGTCTGGAACACCATGGCGATGCCGCGGTTTGCCGGCGGCACCGCGCTCACTTCCCTGCCGTCGATCTTGACGCTGCCCGAAGTCGCGTCCTCCAGTCCGGCGATGACACGCAGCAAAGTTGACTTGCCGCATCCCGAGGGGCCGACAAAGACAACGAACTCGCCGTCCTTCACGTCGAGATCGATTCCTTTCAGCACGTCGACCTTGCCGAAGGACTTTTTGATGTTTTCGAGCTTCAGCGAACCCACGAGAGTCTCCTTCTCACTTCACCGCTCCCGATGTGATGCCGCGGATCAGTTGCCGCGAGAAGATGAGATAGAGGACGAGCACCGGCAGGATCGCCAGCGAGAGCGCGGCAAGCACCGCGTTCCAGTTGGTGACGAACTGACCGATGAAGATCTGTGTGCCGAGCGTGATGGTCTTGGTGTTCTCGGCCGGCGCCAGGATCAGCGGGAACCAAAGGTCGTTCCAGATCGGGATCATGGTGAAGACGGCGACGGTCGCCATCGCCGGGCGCACCAGCGGCAGCACCAGACGGAAGAAGATGCGGTATTCGGAAAGGCCGTCGATGCGGCCGGCATTCTTCAGGTCGTCCGAGACCTGCTTCATGAACTCCGACAGGATGAACACCGAAAGCGGCAGACCCTGCGCCGTATAGACCAGAATAAGCGCGGTAAGGGTGTTCACCAGACCGCTGGCCACCATCAGCTGCAGGATGGCGACGGTGCCGAGCCGGATCGGGATCATGATGCCGAGCGCCAGGTAAAGGCCCATAAGCGTGTTGCCGCGGAAGCGGTATTCGGAAAGCGCGAAGGCGGCCATCGCGCCGAAGAGCAGCACGAAGAACAGCGATGCGACGGTGACGATCAGGCTGTTCTGGAAATAGGCGAAGAAGTCGCCCTGGCTGAGCACGGTCGTGTAGCCGATCAGGTCGAATGTCTTGGCGGTCGGCGGAGCGAGCGGCGAATTGAAGATCGCGGCGCGCGATTTGAACGAGTTGACGATGATGACCAGCACCGGGAAAAGCGCGATCACCGTGTAGAGGATGAGGACCGCATGCGCCGCGATCGTGCGGGCCGGGGAGGAGCGCGCCTGGCTCATGGGTGCGCCTCATGGGGATGGTGGCGCCCTGCACACCCCTCATCCGTCTCGGCGCTTTGCGCCGATCCACCTTCTCCCACAAGGGGAGAAGGGGGAGACTGGCATTTAGCTCGCCGCAAATCTCGAACTTCGGAGATTGGCAGTGACCTATGTGCAGCGCTCCCCCTTCTCCCCTTGTGGGAGAAGGTGGCTCGGCGCGCAGCGCCGAGACGGATGAGGGGTACTCCAGAAAGCGCTGCGGAAACCATCAGCATCCCCACCCCCTCAGAACTGATACCGTCTCAGCCGCGTCTGCACGGCGAAGAGATAGAGGCACACGCCGGCGAGAATGATGAAGAACATCATCGAGGCGATCGTTGCGCCCATGTTCGGGTCGCCGAGCTGCAGCTGGAAGCCGAAGAAGGTGCGGTAGAGGAAGGTGCCGAGGATGTCTGTCGAGAAGTTCGGGCCGGCCAGCGCGCCCTGCGCCGCGTAAATCAGGTCGAAGGCATTGAAATTGCCGACAAAGGTGAGGATCGAGATGATACCGATCGACGGCAGGATCAGCGGCAGCTTGATTTTCCAGAATTGCGACACGCCGGTGATGCCGTCCATCTCGGCCGCTTCGATCACCTCGTCGGGGATCGACAGCATGGCCGCGTAGATCAGCATCATCGGGATGCCGACGAACTGCCAGACCGAGATCAGGCTGAGCGTGGTGAGCGCATATTCCTCCTTGCCGAGCAACGGCACGAACAGGCTCTTCAGGCCGACGAAGCTGAGCAGATAGGGCGCCACGCCCCACAGCGGCGACAGGATCAGTTTCCAGACGAAGCCGACAATGACGAAAGAGAGGATCGTCGGGATGAAGATCGCGGTGCGATAGAAGGCGCGCAGGCGCAGCTTCGGGTTGGAGAGGAGGGCTGCAAGCAGAACGCCGATCGGGTTCTGCACCAGCATGTGGATGATGAAGAACCAGCAATTGTTCCAGAGCGCGTTCCAGAAGTTCACCGACCAGCGCGGATCGCCGAACAGGGTGCGGAAATTATCGAGGCCCACAAAGACCGGCACCCGGTCGACCACTCGAAACAGGGAAAGCTGCAGCGTGCCGAACAGGGGCACGATCATGACCAGCGTATAGACGAGCACCGCCGGCGCCAGGAACACGGCGATGTGCCAGCGCGTCGCCTTTTTCTCTCCGATCAGCTCGTCTTGTGCGGTCAGCTCGACAGTCATCGAATATTGCGCGGTGTCGGATGTTCAGCCAAAACTTTACGCGATGGTGCTGCCCCTCATCCGCCTGCCGGCACCTTCTCCCCGTAAACGGGGAGAAGGAAGATGCGGCGACGCCGACGCCCCCTCTCCCCGTTTACGGGGAGAGGGTAAGGGTGAGGGGCAGCGCCAACGAGCGCGATCAGATCCAATCCAACTTACTTCTTCGGCTTGAACCAGCTGTCGAGGCCTTCCTGCAGCTTCTTGGCTGCAGCCTCGGGCGTCTCGGTGCCGTTGATCACGTTGGCCGAGCGGACCCAGGTCTCGTTCTCGAGGTTCGGCGTACCGCGCGACAGGATCTGGTAGGTCGAGCGGATCGTCGACTTGCAGTTCTGCCGCCACGAAACGAATTCCTTCGCGAGCGGATCCTGCATCTCGACCGGCGTGTTGGACAGGCTGAAGAAGCCGGGCAGCGCGTTCGCGTAGATCGACGCGAATTCCGGCGACGCGACCCAGGACAGGAAGGTCTTTGCCGCGTCCGCATTCGGGCTCTTGGCGTTGAGGCCGATGCCGATGTCGGTGTGGTCCGAGATATAGCAGGTGTCACCGGCTTTCTTCAACGGCGGCGGGAAGGCGCCCATCTTGAACTGCGCCTGCGTGTTGAAGCCCGAAATCTCCCAGGAGCCGGCCGGGTAGATCGCGGCGCGGCCGAGCGTGAACAGGTTCTGGCTGTCCGGATAGGCCTGCGCCTCGAACCCGTCGCCGAGATAGGGCTTCCACTTGGCGAGCGTGGCGAAGGGCTCGACCCATTGCGGGTCGGTCAGCTTCTGCTCGCCCTTGATCAGCGCGGTGCGGCCCTCCTCGCCGTGCCAGTAGTTCGGGCCGATGTTCTGGTAGCCCATGGTCGCGGCTTCCCAGAGGTCCTTGGTGCCCATGGCCATCGGGATGTAGGTGCCGTCGGCCTTGATCTTGTCGAGAGCGGCGAAGAACTCATCCTCGGTCTTGGGCGGCGTGATGCCGAGCTTGTCGAAGGCATCCTTGTTGTAGATGAAGCCATGGATGACTGAGGCCATCGGCACGCAGAAGGTCGACTTGCCGTCGTCGGTCGTCCAGGCGGACTTCGCCACGGCGGAGAAATTCTCCATGCCTGGCAGCGAGGTGAGGTCGGCGAGCTGGCCCTTCTTGAAGAGCTCGAGCGAGGCGTCGAACGGACGGCAGGTGATGAGATCGCCGGCCGAACCTGCGTCCAGCTTGGCGTTGAGCGCTGCGTTGTACTCGGTCGGAGCGGAGGGCGAGAATACCACCTTGATGCCGGGGTTCTTCGCCTCGAAAGCCGGGATCAGCTTCTCCTGCCAGATCGCAAGGTCGTCGTTGCGCCAGCTCTCGATGGTGAGCGTCTTGTCCTGAGCGGCGGCATAGCCCACTGTGGCGAGCATGCTGGACGCCATCAGAAGCGTCGTAAGTGTAGCTCTTGTCATTCCGGTTTCTCCCTGTTGCATGTTGCCCGTTCAAGTTCCCCGTCGACTGGAGCGGGCGCTCCTGTCGAGTTCT
The DNA here is from genome assembly GCF_033542235.1 of Mesorhizobium sp. BAC0120. Lineage (NCBI taxonomy): Bacteria > Pseudomonadati > Pseudomonadota > Alphaproteobacteria > Hyphomicrobiales > Phyllobacteriaceae > Mesorhizobium > Mesorhizobium sp. BAC0120. The sequence continues at coordinate 7,442 of NZ_JAWRCU010000039.1, forward strand.
GCCAAGGCTTGGCGCAGGTTGCCGTCGGCGCCGTCCAGCAGGCTTTTGGCCATGCCGAGATTGCCGGCGCCGGCAGCAAGCAGCACGGCTTCCTTGACCGCGCCGCCGCTCATTTCGAGATGATTTGCGGCCGCATTCTCAGGCTCACCCGAGATCGCCGCGACGATACGCGCTGCGCGCGACCGCAGCTTCTTGTTGTCTGCCCTGAGGTTGATCATGTAGCCGTCATGCACATGGCCGAGATGGATAGCAGCCAGCGTCGACATCATGTTCAGGGTGATTTTTTGGGCCGTCGCCGCGCCGAGCCGCGTCGATCCGGCGATGATTTCCGGCGGCGTCGGCAAAAGGACCGCTATGTCAGCGAGGGAAATGAGCGGCGTGCCTTCATTGTTGGCGATGCCGACTGTGGCGACGCCCGCCGCCTTCGCTTTCTTCAGCGCGGCGACGGCATAGGGCGTGGTTCCGCTCGCCGAAAGCGCGATGAGACAATCGCCTTTGCCGATGGCGGCTTGCGCCACGTCGTGGGCGGCCTGGCCCTCATCGTCTTCAGGCGCGCCGGGCAGGCTCAAGAGCTTCGATGCGCCCTCGGCGAGCAAAAGCTCAATGCGGTCGCGCGCGATGCCGAACGTGCCGGGAAGCTCGAGTGCGTCGGCAACCGCCATCAGGCCGGAGCTGCCGGCTGCTGCGTAAGCGATGCGGCCCTCCGCGCGCAGTGTGTCGGCTATAAGGGTTGCAGCCGCGGCGATCGGCTCGAGAGCGGTAAGGACGACAGAAGCGGCGTCGAATTGCGCCGTCGCGAGAAGGCGGAGAATGGTCTCAGTCGGCTGCGTGTCCAGCCCCGCGGCATGCCGATGCGTCTGTTCGGTGCGGGTCGCCGCCATCTTTCCTTCTCCCATTTGAAGAACAATACCAAAAAAATACCACTTGTCCAGCGCGCATTAACGAATTTGTTCGCTGATGGACCGGCAGGGCATAAAATATCTAGTTGTTACAGGCGGTTACTGCGGTAACGATGCGGGCATGAATTAACGCTTGGCTAATGGTATTTTATTGGTATTATCAGCTTGGAGGATTTCGGCGTGACTCTGGTAATCGGCATCGATGGCGGCGGCACCAGTTGCCGGGCGGCGCTCGCGACGGCAGGCGGTGAGATCATCGGCCGGGGCAAAAGCGGTGCGGCCAACATTCGCACGGATCTCACGGGAGCCCGCGCCAGCATCGTCGAAGCGGCGCGGCTGGCCTTCACGGATGCAGGACGAGATCCCGACCTGATCGCCCAGACGCCGGCATTGCTTGGGCTCGCCGGCAGCAATGTCGGGACATACCGGCAGCAATTGGAGGCCATTCTTCCCTTCAGCAGGAACGTGGTGACGAGCGATGCTCTGATCGCGCTCGAAGGTGCGGTCGGCACCGGCGACGGCGCGATCGCCGTGCTCGGCACAGGGACCGTCTACATGGTGCGGCATGGCGGCAAGGTCCGCTCCGTTGGCGGCTGGGGCTTCCTTGTCGGCGACCAGGGCAGCGGCGCCCGCATCGGCCGCGACCTCCTGGAAGAGACGCTGCTCGCCTATGACGGGATCGCCGAGGCGTCCGATCTGACGCGGGCACTGCTTGCCGTCTTTCGCAACGAGCCGCGCGACGTCGTCGAGTTCACCACTACGGCCAAGCCGGGCGATCTCGGCGGCTTCGCGCCGATGGTCTTCGACCATGCCGCCAAGGGCGACGCCGTCGCCGAAAAGATCCTGGGGCGTGCGATCCACTTCATCGAGGAGTCGCTGCGCGTGATGAAACTCAGGCCCGGCGACCCGCTCTGCCTGCTCGGCGGCCTTGCTCCGCTCTACGAGCCGCGGCTTCGTGCCGATGTGCGGTCGCTGATCAAGCCGCCTCTGCAGGACGCATTGGGCGGTGCGATCAGCATGGCGCTGCGCCTGTTCGCCGAAGGAGACCAGGGGAAGGCGGGGTCGCATGGCTGACGCCGCCGAGGAGATCTTTGCAGCCGTGCGGGCCGCTGCCAACAACGGTGCGCCGCTTTACCTCCAGCTGAAGAAGTCCATCGAGGACGCCGTGCGCCGCGGCATCATCGGCCCGGGCGATGCGCTGCCTTCGGAGCGTGATATCGCCGCAAGGGCCGATGTCTCGCGCGTCACCGTACGCAAGGCAGTGCAGGACCTTGTGAAGGGCGGCATACTCGTACAGAGGCACGGTTCCGGTACGTTCGTTGCGCCGCGTGTCGAGCGCGTCGAGCAGTCACTGTCGCTACTCACCTCCTTTACCGAGGACATGGCGCGGCGCGGCATGACAGTGCGCTCGGAATGGCTCGATCGGGGTGTCTACGCGCCTTCGCCTGAAGAGATGATGGTGCTCGGCCTCTCCTCCACCGACATGGTGGCGCGCATCTCGCGCCTGCGCATCGCCAACGATACGCCGCTCGCGATCGAGCGTGCATCGCTGTCGTCGAGCGTGCTGCCGGACCCGCGCACGATCGATGCTTCGCTCTATGCGACACTGGAGAAGACCGGTAATCGGCCCGTGCGCGCCATGCAGCGCATTTCCGCGGCCAACCTCGGCGAGGCCGATGCACGGCTCCTGCAAGTACCCGTTGGCTCGGCGGGCCTCAACATCGAGCGCATCTCCTATCTTGCCACCGGCAAGGCAATCGAGTTTACGCGCTCTATCTATCGCGGCGACACTTATGATTTCGTCGCCGAACTGAGGCTGGCAAGCCCGACCGAACAGGCAGGAGCGCGTTAATGACAATGACCCATATGAAGCGGGAGATCGCCGAGATCCCTGAGGCGACCGCCCGGCTCTTCGATCAGTCCGGCACCGCACTGGCCGAGGCGGGCGCGGCGCTCGGCGCGCTCGACCCGGCTTTCTTGACCACGGTTGCGCGCGGCTCGTCGGACCACGCGGCCGCTTTTCTGAAATACGCCGTCGAGCTTGGCGCTGGGCTGCCGGTCGCATCGCTTGGCCCTTCGATCGCCTCCATCTACGGCGCGAAGCTGAAGCTTGCGAAATCCGCCAGCATCTCGATCTCTCAGTCGGGCAAGAGCCCGGACATCGTCACCATGGCCAAAGCGGTGCGCGACGGCGGGGCTTTGACGATCGCGATCACCAACACGGCTGGCTCGCCGCTCGCCGAGGCATCACACCATGCGATCGACATACGCGCCGGTGCCGAGAAGAGCGTGGCCGCCACCAAGACCTTCGTCGCCTCGGCGGTGGCCGGGCTTGCGATCTTCGGCCAATGGACCGGCGACAAGCAATTGCTGGCGGCGCTCCGCGATCTGCCGGAGCATTTCTCTCGCGCCATCGACTGCGACTGGATGGGGGTCGCCGCCGCGCTCGAGACGCACAGCTCGCTTTTCATCCTGGGCCGCGGCCCCTCGGCCGCGATCGCCAACGAGGCGGCGCTGAAATTCAAGGAAACCTCGGGTCTGCACGCCGAAGCCTATAGCGCGGCCGAGGTGATGCACGGACCGATGGCGTTGGTCGGCAAGGGCTTTCCTGTTCTGGCGCTTGCTGCGCGTGACAGATCCGAGGCGTCCATGGCCGAGGCCGCTGATGCTCTGGCAGGAAAGGGCGCTGCGGTGTTCATCACCTCGGACAAGGCGAAGAACGCGACAGCGCTGCCCTTCGCCGCAACCGGCCATCCGCTTACCGATCCGCTGGCTTTGATCGTGTCCTTCTATAGCTTCGTCGAAGCCTTCGCCCGCCACCGCGGGCTCAACCCCGACGAGCCGCGGCACCTGCGCAAGGTGACGGAGACGTTGTGATGATTGAAACACGGGCAAAGCTCGGCCTTCGCTGGCGGCCGGCGCATACTTTGCAAAGTTGGCGCCGCCCCTCATCCGACCCTTCGGGCCACCTTCTCCCCGTAAACGTGGAGAAGGGACGAGCGGCAACGCCGATGCCCCCCTCTCCCCGTTTACGGGGAGAGGGTAAGGGTGAGGGGCAGCGCCGACTTGGCGAGAAAGGGCGAAGAGGCGAATCGAGCGCATCCAGTGGAAGCGCCGCTTACCGGGGGCCGCTGTCATGAGCGGCCGCTTTGCGATCACCGGCGCCCGCATCTTCGACGGCGACGCGTGGCACGATGATGCGGCGCTTGTCGTGTCGGGCACAGACGTCGAGGCAATCGTCCCGGCGCGGAAGGTGGAGGCAGGCATCGAGCGCGTTTCTGCCGACGGTGACATGCTGGCTCCCGGCTTCGTCGACCTGCAGGCCAATGGCGGCGGCGGGTTGCTGATCAACGACAAGCCAGACATCGAGACGATCCGCACCATCTGCACCGCGCACGCGCCGTTCGGCACGACTGCGCTGCTCGTCACGCTGATCACCGATACGCCCGAGCAGACAAAAGCGACGATCGCGGCCGGCATCGAAGCAGCCCGGCGAGAGGTGCCGGGCTTCCTCGGCCTTCATCTCGAAGGTCCGCATCTGTCGATCGGGCGCAAGGGTGCGCATGACCCTGCGCTTATCAGGCCGATGGATGATGCCGACCAGGAGATGATCATCGCCGCGCGCCGGGAACTGCCGGCATTGCTCACCACCGTCGCCCCCGAGACGGTCGAGCCGGAGCGCATCAAGGCGCTTGCCGAAGCGGGTGTAATCGTCAGCCTCGGCCATTCCGACGCGACCTATCGCGTTGCAAGCGCGGCAGCAGACGCTGGCGCGACGATGGCGACGCATCTCTTCAATGCCATGAGCCAGATCGGCAATCGCGAACCGGGGTTGGCAGGTGCTGCCATCGACATCGGCACGCTCAATGCCGGGCTGATCGCGGACGGCATCCATGTCGATCCCGCGACCATTCGCATCGCGCTACGCGCCAAGCGCGGGCCGGCGAAGCTGTTCCTCGTCACCGACGCCATGGCGGCGATCGGCACCGACATGACCTCGTTTACCTTGAACGGCCGCACCATTCACCGCAAAGACGGCAGTCTCAGGCTTGCCGACGGCACGCTCGCGGGTGCCGACCTCGACATGATCTCGGCAGTGCGCTTCATGCATCGCATGATCGGGTTGAAGCTCGGCGAAGCGCTGCGCATGGCCACGCTCTACCCCGCGCAAGCAATGGGCGTCACGGCCCGGCACGGGCGGCTGGGCAAGGGCACAGCCGCGGACATCGTGCAACTCTCCGGCGATCTCGCGGTGCGGTCGGTGTGGCTCGGCGGCGAGAGAGTTTATGGCGCGTAGCGCTGCAAGGGTTTCTGGGGTCGAGGCGCCGAGAGCCCCCCTGCTTCTAGAGCGTTCTGAAAATCGCTTGCATCGGGAATGCGCGACACCAACGGCTTAAAGATTTCACGTTGGTGCTGCCCCTCATCTGCCTGCCGGCATCTTCTCCCCGTAAACGGGGAGAAGGACGCTCTCGTCATTGATTTCGCCAATCGCCGACGTTGCAGAATGGGCGCCCTCAATGCGGCCGGCGTACTTCTCCCCGTTTACGGGGAGAGGTGCCCGGCAGGCCGATGAGCGACTATCTGACGTGTCAAGTTGCATTAGCGAACTCGATGCGCGCATCGCGTGCTTTTGCATTGAGGATGACGAGCAGCTTGCGGGCGAGCGCGATGCGGATGACCATCTTCTCTTTGCC